>QMPG01000729.1 GCA_003648455.1 Bacteroidota bacterium | reverse complement strand
GAGTTTTTAAATTTTGTGGTTTCTTTTTTTTACCACAAAGTACACAAAGATTTTCACTAAGTTCACTATGAATTTGTGCTCTTTGTGTGTTCTTGGTGCTCTTTGTGGTTGTTTTTTTTAATGATAAAATAAATTATGGCAGCAAATAAAATACTTTATGAGTTTTTAAGTTTTGTGGTTTCTTTTTTTTTACCACAAGGTACACAAAGATTTTCACTAAGTTCACTATGAATTTGTGCCCTTTGTGTGTTCTTGGTGCTCTTTGTGGTTAGTCTTTTTTATTATTAAGAATAATTTTTTAATCTCATAAAGCAATCGCAGATTCCGAGAACTCAGTACTAGTATTTTTCATATGTCTGATTGATATATGCTTAAAGCTAAAATTTACAAACGCAAAGCAACTATTTTAAAATTTAACAAAAACTTTTTTTCATATATGAGCAAGTTGAATTCAAAAATACCCGAAGGTCCCTTAGGGAAAAAATGGGACAAACATAAATTGAATATTAAGCTTGTCAGTCCGGCAAATAAAAAAAAATTAGATATAATTGTTGTCGGCACTGGTCTTGCAGGAAGTTCTGCAGCAGCAAGTTTAGCCGAATTAGGGTACAATGTAAAAGTTTTTTGCTTTCAAGACAGTCCGCGAAGAGCACACAGCATAGCAGCACAAGGAGGTATTAATGCTGCAAAAAATTACCAAAATGACAACGACAGTGTATCTCGCCTATTTTACGACACTATTAAAGGTGGTGATTTTAGATCCCGCGAAGCAAACACCTATCGTTTAGCTCAGCTTAGCGGAGCAATTATTGACCAAAGTGTTGCACAGGGTGTTCCTTTTGCCCGTGATTATGCAGGATATCTGGATAATCGTTCGTTTGGCGGAACTTTAGTATCACGTACTTTTTATGCCAGAGGACAAACCGGACAACAATTATTACTTGGTGCCTATGGTGCTTTAAACAGACAAATACATGAAGGGAAAATAAAAATGTTCCCGAATCGCGAAATGCTCGACTTAGTAAAAATCAATGGAAAAGCACGAGGTATTATTGCCCGCAACTTAATTACCGGTAAAATTGAACGACATGGAGCTCATGCGGTTGTAATTGCATCAGGCGGATACGCTAATGTTTTTTGCTTATCAACCAATGCAATGGGAAGCAATGCCGGCTGCATATGGCAAACTTACAAAAAAGGGGCTTTTTTTAGCAATCCTTGTTTTGTTCAAATTCATCCTACCTGCATACCTGTTCATGGTGAGCAACAATCGAAACTAACACTAATGAGCGAGAGTTTACGTAACGATGCCAGAATTTGGGTTCCAAAAGATAAAACAACAGCTGAAAATTTAAGAAAATCAAAACATCCGGCTTTAGATGCAACAAAAATAAACGAAAACCAACGTGACTATTATTTAGAAAGACGTTATCCTGCATATGGAAATCTTGTTCCCCGCGATGTTGCTTCACGTGCTGCCAAAGAACGCTGCGATGCCGGTTTTGGAGTTAACGAAAGTGGCAATGCTGTTTTTCTTGATTTTAAACATGCAATAAAAAAATTGGGCAAGAAAGAAATTAAAAAACGTTACGGCAATCTATTCGACATGTATTATAAGCTAACTGATGATAACCCTTATGAAGTGCCAATGCAGATTTACCCAGCAGCTCATTATACAATGGGAGGATTATGGGTCGATTATAATCTGATGACTACAATTCCCGGTTTATATTCAATTGGTGAAGCTAACTTTTCCGACCATGGTGCTAATCGTCTTGGGGCATCTGCATTAATGCAAGGTCTGGCCGACGGATATTTTATTTTACCATATACAATTGGTGATTATTTAGCTAATGACATTAATACTCCTTCTATTGATATTAATTCACCGGAATTTGATGAAGCTGCTAAAAATGTTGAAAATAGAATTGATAAACTCCTAAACATTGACGGCTCAAAAACGGTTGACTTTTTCCATAAAGAACTTTACAATATTATGTGGAATTATGTTGGAATATCTAGAAACAAAGACGGTTTAAGAAAAGCCATAGACTTAATAAAAAAACTAAAAAACGATTTTTGGAAAGAAGTAAAAATTCCGAAAAATAAACATACTGTTAATCAGGAACTGGAAAAAGCAGCCCGAGTTGCCGACTTTATCGACTTAGCTGAGCTGATGACAAAAGACGCTCTTAACAGAAACGAATCTTGTGGCGGGCATTTTCGCGAAGATTTTCAAACTGACGAAGGTGAAGCCCTGCGTGATGATAATAATTGCAGTTATGTATCGGCATGGGAATATAAAGGAGAAAATGAAGAGCCAATAATGCACAAAGAAAATTTAACATTTGAAAACATTAATCTATCACAACGTTCATATAAATGATTTCCGTTCAAAAAGTTATAAAATAAATTATGGCAGCGAATAAAATACTTTATGAGTTTTTAAGTTTTGTGGTTTCTTTTTTTTTACCACAAAGTACACAAAGATTTTCACTAAGTTCTCTATGAATTTATGCCCTTTGTGTGTTCTTGGTGCTCTTTGTGGTTGTTTTTTTTAATGATAAATAAATTATGGCAG
>QMPG01000728.1 GCA_003648455.1 Bacteroidota bacterium | reverse complement strand
GTTTTGCTCTACTTGGAATTTTATCAATCCCTATTGTTAATTTATGTAATCCCTCAATCTTATTATTGGTTATATTACTTGTGTCTAAGTATTCTATTGTTTCATATTCATCTTCAATGTTAAAATTAGCATAATTATATCTAATATAATTTTCAACTTTATCAATTTCCCACCTTTCAGGGATATCTTTCTCCAATTCTTCATTCCAAACCATTTTTCCATTAGAAGATTTGTAAGGTTTACCATCTTCGTTAGGAAACTCAAAATCTACAAACCAATGCTTATAAATTGCCTGAGCAGTTTCTTCTAGTTTTTTGTTAAATTGTTCGTTAAGTTTTATACGGTTTGTAATTGTGTTGTATTCATCTACAATTTCCTGTTGTTTTTCTATTGAGGGAACGGGAAGTTCTACTTCACACATTTCTTCCCAATCAAAAATCTCTCGAACACTTCCGTGAGATTTATAGCGCGCATATCTATCAAATTCAGGTCTTCGAAACCACATCATTAAATATTCTGGAAGTAATTGTTTTTTATCGATAATTTCAAAAACAGTATAGGCTTGCGAAACAAGACCAAGTTTAATATGTTCAAGTAATGCTATTCCAATTTTATTACCTCTTCTTGATGTATCAGGAACATAAGTAAATTGATTTTGTTTTACAATTTTATACTTCTTAAAATTAGTTCCGACGGTATTTGCAATTGACTCTATAAATATCTTTTTTGTAGAAACACCTAATAGATTTTCTTTTCTATTTTCAATATTTCTTATATCTACTTGTTGAATAAATTGACCTAATTTTTTATAATTCGATCTCATAACCCAACTCTTTGAAAACATTCAACAACTCTTTTTTAGATTTTTCTTCTTCTTTAAGTAATTCAGCAAATTCAGTTTGCAGAGTTTTCATTTTTTCATCAAAATCAATGTTCTCATCTCTGTTTACAAATTCAATATATTTGCTGGGAACAAGAGAATAATCTTTTTTTACTATTTCCTCTTTTTTTGCAGAATAACAAAACTCAGGAACATTTTCATAATCAGTTTCTTTTTGTTGCCAGTTGTGATAAGTTTTTGTAATTTCCTCTATGTTTTCATCTGAGAATTGAATGAATTTTTTCTCAAAAGGGATTCCTCTTTGCCTTAAATCCATAAAGAGAATTTCATTCTTGCGGTTTCTGTAGTTTTTGGAAATATCGTTAAGTTTTACATTTCTTTCATTCTTGTTCTTATTCAGAATCCACAAAGTTACACTAATATCAGTTGTATAAAACAGTTTTCTTGGGAGAATAATAATCGCTTCAACAATATCATTTTCAATTAATTTCTTGCGGATTTTGTATTCTTCACCAACACCAGAAAGTGCTCCGTTTGCCAATAAAAAACCTGCAACTCCGTTATTGGAAAGTTTGGAAACAATATTTAAAATCCAACCGTAGTTTGCATTACTTTTTGGTGGAACTTCATAACCAGCCCAACGGGGATCATCAATCAGTTCATTTTCCGCTCGCCAGTCTTTTTGGTTAAAAGGTGGATTTGCCATAATGTAATCAGTTTTCAAATCTTTGTGTTGATCATTGGAAAAGGTGTTTGCTGCTTTTTCTCCCAAATTCGCTGAAATCCCACGAATTGCCAAATTCATTTTACAAAGCTTAAAAGTTGTATTTATTGATTCTTGCCCATAAATAGAAATCTCTCTTTTATTTCCGTGATGACTTTCGATAAATTTAATGGATTGCACAAACATTCCACCAGAACCACAAGCAGGATCATAAATTTTTCCTTTGTAAGGCTCAATCATTTCTGCAATTAGATTTACAATAGATTTCGGAGTGTAGAATTCACCTTTTCCTTTTCCTTCGGCAAGTGCAAATTTCTTTAGGAAATATTCGTAAACTCGACCAACAATATCCTGCTTTTTATCCTTCAAAGTATCAATATTATTTATTGTATCGAGAAGTGCTGAGAGTTTACTTACTTCCAGTTTCAATCGAGAAAAGTAGTTATCAGGTAAAGCATCTTTTAATACAGGATTGTTCTTTTCGATTGTATGGAGTGCAGTATCAATTTTTAGTGCAATGTCATCTTGCTTTGCGTTTTTCATTATGAATGACCAGCGAGAAATTTCAGGTAAGAAAAACACATTTTTCATATTGTAGAACGCTTTCATTTCGATGTATTGTTCTTTATTGTCTGCAATCAATTCTTTTCTTCGTTCTTCGAATTTATCACTGGCAAACTTCAGAAAAATTAAACCCAGAACAACGTGTTTATATTCAGCAGGTTCTACCGAACCTCGTAGTTTATTTGCGGAATCCCAAAGCGTTTCTTCCATCGATTTTTGTTTTTTCTTTTGTGCCATCTATTTTATTTCTCCCAAATTCAATTTCAAATCTAACCAATTAAATACTTTCTTTGAGGTCAAGCAGATTATGTTTCTTTACTTCTAATGGGCTTAATGATTAGCGTATGCTACGGAATCAGAATGATTCCAGGTAAGCATGCAAATCATTACTTTAATCGTAAGATTCAAGCCAAACCGCCTGCAAAATTTACTCCGAAGATACGCCTGTTATGCT
>QMPG01000727.1 GCA_003648455.1 Bacteroidota bacterium | reverse complement strand
TTGTAATTGTTTTTAAATATGTTATAGGTTCTTTAATCTTATAGGTTTCAAAAGCTACTTCTTCAATACTTTCAATGTTTTGTAATACTAATTCAGGTTTATCATCGATAAAAATCTTTACTTTCCCAATATTTGAACTTCTTTTAATCATATAAGGAAGCTGGAATTTAAAATGATATCCTTTCTTTATGCCTTTCCAATTGATAACATCGAGTCTTGATAATTCTTGCTTTGAACTTGAAATTTCTTTCGTTTTGCCAATAATCAAAAGATTATCTTCCGTATGAATATAAAGTGTTTTTGCTTTTTTCTCTGGAGACCTGCCAATAAAACTGATAAAATCAATTTTTACCTTATTATTTTCGGTGAGATAATTATCAAAATCTGGCATTCTGAAATTATAAATAGATGATTGTAATTCCCAAGCTTCTTTAATTTTATTCAAATCAATTCTGGCATCATCCAATTTATTTTCAGTTCTGTATATTAGTAAACTTAGATATCTTCCCAAAGCAGAATTTTGAAAACGACTTTTTCCTGTTTTGAAATTATTTTTTTTATTTTTGGAACGATTGTATTGTTTGGCAATTTTTTTATATTTGTCTTCTAATACGGATAATTTTTGATCTATACGACGAATTTCCACAAAAGCTTCATCAAATTGATCTAATCCCAAATAATTTAATGCTTTAAAAATATTCACATAAATATTTTCATAATCTTCACCACAATATTCTAAAGAATTATCATTTAACAGAATCGAAGTGGCAGCTCTGGAAATACTTTTTGTAAATAATTCATCCATTGTATTTTCTGCTTTGGTAAGCATTTCATTACTCTTCTGAAATTCTCTATTATAGTGATATAACATTCCAATATCCAGATAATATAAGACTCTCTCCTTTTTCTTATAAAATCTCTCTTTTGCGGAATCGATTTGTGAGATTGCACCGGCATAATTTTGTGTTTTTAATTTTTCATCTAACCCGATATATTGTTCTTTATGACTCTTCATACTGGCACAACTGGCAATTGATAAAATAAATATTACTACTGAAATTAATAAAATAAAATTCCTCAACTTCATTTTTCTCACCTTCTAATTATTTTTTTTTGGCGAATATATGCTATAAAGATAGAATTTTGTGAACTGTTTTGACCTTCGCAATGGTTGATAAATTCTTCTCCTATTAGGCTTAGAGTTACCATTTAGTTTTTGCTTTTTGAATTACTTTTTTTATTTCTTTCGAACCTATCCAAGCTTTTTCATTTGTTTCAATATCAATTAATTCCAAATCAATTTTATAAAATCTTGCTTCTTTACCACCAATTGAATCTATATTAGATTTCAATGTTCCAATTAGCATAAAATCTGCTCCTGTTTCTTCTGCCAAACTTTTAGCTGTTGCATCTGAAGCATAAGATTGCTGCTCCAATCTTTCTGTTCGGATATTTCTTCTTTCATTACTTGTTGCCACAAATTTAACTTTTCCACTGTTTATTAATTCCCGTTCGATATCTTTTATGAATGTCAGAGTTTCAATATGTTCTGAACTTAAATTCCGAATATTTCCTACAATTACAACTGGTTTTTTATTATATTTACTCACAAAATCACTCAACCAGGGACGGTATATTAGTTCTTTAATCATTTGTTCAGCAACCAATTTTGAATCTGTATCGTTCCAGCGACCACTGTAATCAGTTTGTGTGTCAACAGCAGTGCGAGTAACAGTACGAGTAGTTGTTGCACAACTTGTAATAAGTAAAACAGTCATCAATAATCCACACAAAAAAAATAGTTTTTTCTTATTCATAATTCCTCCATTTAAGAACCATCATCAGATAACTTATTCAATTAAGTTTATTCTGTAATAATTTCTTAATTTTATTTTTAAATTACGAAGTCTTTATTTGATAAAAATTGTCAATCAAAAAAATTGTGACTATATTCTCTATTTCTGAAGGATTGTTTAAAGAAGGAAGGGAATTATTAATTAGGAAATCGCAAAAAACTATCAATCCAGACATCAAAAATAATCTTCAAAACGAACATAACAATATGCAAATTTTTATATTATCTTACAAAATGGACAATGGAATATAACAAAAATCCCAAAGGGATTTAACTTGAATAACCGCAGGTGAAAACCTGTGGATATAAAAAACTGTGAGCCAGAACCCTGAAAGAGTTCAACAAAATCGTAAAAGATGGTGAACTATATTGAATTCGATAATAAGTTTCTACCCCAGTGTTCAAGCCCTTCAGACTTGGATTTGAACTTATTTATTTTCTACGTGTTTTATCCGTAGTTATTCACGTTTTACTCTTTCGGAGTATGTTAAAGAATCTAACTTTATTATAATGTCCAAAAAAATAGCTTAATTTGAAACATTTTTTAGAGGTCTAAATTAATTTCCTTTCTTTATTATCTATTTTACAAATAAATTTAGAAAGGAATTGTGCTATATTTGTGTTCAATTATTTTCAATTAAAATGAAATATTTCGCTGAAAAATGAATAAATTATTTGCGATTTGAATTGTGGATTTGTGGAGTATTTAGTGATATCTGATAATAAAT
>QMPG01000726.1 GCA_003648455.1 Bacteroidota bacterium | reverse complement strand
CCGTAAAGTAATGAAATTTAATTCAAACTGTCATTTCGAGCGATAGCGAGAAATCTTGTTCCCTTACTGTGAGCGAGTTAGATTTCTCGCTATCGCTCGAAATGACAACAATGGCAACTTTATAGACAGACACTAATTACGAATCACGAATTAAACACCTGTCCAATTAATAATATTTTTAGTTTCTTTAAAATGGTTTATTTCTCCGAATAAAAAATCATTTTCGCGTCCCTTTTTGCTGTAACACATCATTGGATGCATTGAAACCAGCTTATTTTCAATTTTAATATTCTTTGTTATATTAATTGCATTATTTCCCCACAAAAACCAGATAATTTTTTTATTTTTTTCAGAAATGTATTTTAATAATTCGGCTGTAAATGGTTCCCAAATTTTAGCATGACTGTTAGATTTTCCCAATTCACATGTAAATGATGTATTCAATAACAACACACCTTGATTTTCCCACGAAGAAAATAATTTATTGGGTGGCATAATATCAAAGCTATTGTCAATCTCTTCTTTTATAGAGCTATACTTTTTATATTCAGCAGTATAAGCATAATAAATTGAACGAACAATATTTTTTAAAGAGATATTTTTAAATGTATCATTCCATGATTTTAAAACACCAACTTCAAACGCACGACCTGTTGCTACACCTTTTTGAGGATATGGATCTTGTCCGAGAATAATAATCTTAACATCGTTTAACGAAATATTTAAAAATCGTAATACTTTATTTTTAGTTGGAGTAACTTCAATATTTTTTTTGTATATATCTTTTTCTATACGAGATAAAATACTTGTTGTTGTTTTTGTCGATAAAAAATCGTTCCAAGAATCATCAATAGTAATATTTTTCAGCAATAATGATTCCATAAAATATTATTGAATTTATTCTAAAGGTGTCAAATTTTTATGCCGGAGCAACGTGATTACATAGATTTTAACCCGACACTTCCAGGTACTTCGTACTCTTGAAGGTCTTCTATACTTTTAACTTTATAACTCTTTAAACTAATCTCATTATTTTAAACCAAACAACTCAATTATTTTAACAATAACTTCAACGGCTTTCTCCATGGTTTGAACAGGGACATACTCAAAACGTCCGTGATAATTATGTGCACCTGTAAAAATATTAGGCGTTGGGAGTCCCATAAAAGATAATTTAGAACCATCTGTTCCACCTCTTACAGGAAAAATCTTTGGTTCAACACCAACTTCTAACATAGCTTTTTTTGCTGTTTCGACAATTTCTATAACAGGAACAATTTTTTCTTTCATGTTATAATATTGGTCGTTCATTTCCAAGTCAATAATATTCTTACCATATTTTGAATTCAAAAATTTTACAGCATCACGCATCAAAGTTTTTTTATTTTCAAACTTATCTCTGTCAAAATCTCTTATAATATATTTAATTGATGTATTATCAACACTTCCCTGAAAATCCAGTAAATGAAAAAATCCTTCAAAACCTGTAGTATATTCGGGTTTTTGATTTTTGGGCAACATTGAGTTTAACTCCATTGCTACCAAAATTGAATTAATCATTTTCCCTTTTGCAACCCCCGGATGAATATTTCTTCCTGTAATATTTATTTTTGCTTCAGCAGCGTTAAATGTTTCGTATTCTAATTCTCCTAGTTCGCCACCATCAACCGTATATGCAAAATCAGCATTAAATTTTTTTACATCAAACAAATCTGCTCCTCTACCAATTTCTTCATCAGGTGTGAACCCCACTTTAACAGTACCGTGTTTAATATCAGGATTATTAACAAGAAACTCAACGGCAGTAATTATTTCAGCTATTCCGGCTTTATCGTCAGCTCCAAGCAAAGTGTTTCCGTCGGTAGTAATAAGAGTTTGTCCAACATAATTTTTTAATTTGGGAAAATCTTTAGGCGAAAGAATAATATTTTTCTCATTGTTTAAAACAATATCTTCTCCATCATAATTTTCAACAATTTGAGGATTAACGTCTGTTCCTGCCATATCAGGACTGGTATCCATGTGAGCAATAAAACCAATTGTAGGAACTTTTTTGTCAATATTCGCTGGTAAGCTAGCTGTTACATAACCATTTTCGTCTAAACAAACATCTTGTAAACCTATATTTTTTAATTCTTCAACAAGTTTATTTGCAAGATTAAGCTGTTTGTTTGTACTTGGACAAAATTTGGAATTCTCATCAGATTGTGTGTCAATTTTTACATATTTAACAAAACGGTCGAGTAATTTATTCATTTGATTATTGTTTTTGCTTTCAGTTGATATTTAATTGTTTGTCCACGAATTTCACGGATTTACACGTATTTTTTTTCAATAATAAAATTTGCAACAAAAAAAATTATTTAGACTTTTCATCGTCCGTCAGCTGACTGACTAAGGACGGTCTAAACCTCATCTTCTTATACTTTTATATTTAATTGATATGCAATTGATTAACACTTAAATTGAGCAATCAAATAATTTATTGATAGTTATTAATAAATTTTCAGTAATCTAAAACAATCAACGTAAATCAGTCCAAATTATTATGAACTTCTAAATAATACATTAGTTCATATTCAAT
>QMPG01000725.1 GCA_003648455.1 Bacteroidota bacterium | reverse complement strand
CATAAATGCTGAAATTGTTTTCAAACTCATTATTTGAAGTGTAAGAGATTTTGTCTTTTATATCTGCATAAAATTTGAATTTAGATATTTCGTAACTCCCTTTTAGTTGAAGAGATGCAAAATGTGAATCCCAATAATCTTGTTTCTCTTTATTCAAAAAAAATAATTTATATAACATTGAAGAAATATTAAGCTTAGAAAAATCAGATTGAATTTGAAGATTTCCAACGTATTCATAGGGTTTCTTTTCATAGTTTTCAAAATCAAAAGAATAATCCTGAGCGGTGAGTGGTGATATACAAATTAGAAAAAAAATTATGCTTGAAATTTTGGGCATTTTAATTTCCTTTGCTCTTTCTATATCGTTCCTACGGAACTTTGTTGATTCTTTCTTATTTTAGCCACAAGTTAAAACCTGTGGCTACAAATACTTCACCGCTCTGCGGTTCGTGATAATTTCCAATTTCTAATATCACTCTCGCAAATCCTTGATTTTATCCATATAATTAAGGGTAAAGACTTCATCATCAATTTTTCGAGGTGAGATATTTGCATAAATCATAACAGCTTTGTATCCTTTATGGAGTGGACTGTCTGTTTCCAAAATTGAAGGTCTAACAATGCCATTTCCGTAATCTTTAATCTCTTTGAAGTTAAGGGTTTTAATCAGCATTCCACTTGCAGTATAACATTCAATTTTTAAAGGAGTTTTATGTTTTGTATCTACCCACATTTTCAGTTGATCATAAGCTACATCAAATGTTTTAGCTTTTAAAATAAGTAATTTATTTTCATTATCATCAACCAATTTTGTTACATTGTATTCTGTCGTATAATCTAATTGCATAATATCGGAGTTATTAAAAATCCCACCAATTACCGATTGCAAGCTGGTGATTCTCATTGGTTTACCAACATTGGGGATATACAACCACATATTTTCATCCAATCTCAATGTAGATCGCCCAAGTTCTGATTTTGGAGCAAGAAAAGTCGTTACCATTTTATCGTTCCCTTTTTTTAGAGCATAGAGAACAAATTCTTTTTTAGTTCCATTTGGTTCAATATTGATAATCTTTCTCAAAGATTCAAAAGATTCAGGTGAAAGATTTCGATCAATTTCTTTGAGAAGTTTATTACCATCTTCAATTGATTCTTGTGAAAATAATAAACAGTTTATTACTAAAACAAATACTATTAAAATATAAATTTTATTCATTTTTTTCCTCCTAATTTTGTCTGAGTGCTTCAATTGGTTCGAGTTTAGAAGCTTTAAAAGCTGGTTCAACAGCTGCTATAATAGCTACAAATATTACAATTAATGATGTTATGCCAATTTGAGAAACAGACACTTCGGGTTGCAGAAGAATATTGCTGTTTCGTCCAAATGCAACTGTTATATTTGAAATATTAACAATAAATATAGCAACAATACTTGCGACAGCTCCAACTAAAGCACCAAAGACACCGAGGAATAGACCTTCAAACAAAAACATCCATCTTATTTTTGAAGGGAGTGTTCCCATTGCTGAAATTGCTCCAATTTCGTTTGTCCTTTCGTAAACTGCCATAATCATAACATTCATAACACTAACTAAAACAATGCCAATAAGAATTATTTGAATAAAAAGTGCCATTAAATCTATCATTTTTGCAATATTGTAAAATGGAGAAAGTTCTTTCCAAGTATGAACTTCAAAAACAGGTGTGCCTTTTTCATTCTTAATAGTACTCAACTTTTCATTAATAGTTGAATATACTTCTTTTAAATAACTAAAATCTTTCAAACGAATTGCAATCTCACTAACCTGAACTTGATTCATTCGCAACAAAGATTTTGCATCATTAAAATGAATATATCCATACTTTCCAGTTGGTCCCATAACAGATTCCATTATTCCTGATATTTTAAAAGATTGTCCATTTACAGACCCATCGGTATTCGTTGCAACTAAAACAATATCATCTCCAATTTTTGATTTAAAACCTTTGGTTATCAATTCTGGAAGAAGGACTTCTCCTTTTTTTAAAAATTTACCTTTAATTAATCTGTCTTTTAATAATGGAACAACAAGATCTTCTTTAGCCGGCACAATAGCAGAAAATTTTGCACTTGTTGATTCAAGATAATTACTTACCATTCCTC
Source organism: Bacteroidota bacterium (assembly GCA_003648455.1). The sequence goes on along the minus strand of QMPG01000725.1, from coordinate 441 downwards.
CAAATAAAATTCTATAAGAGTATCCCTCAATTTCTGGAATTTCATCTAATACTTCTTCAACTTTTTTTAGTTGTTTTTCATTTAATGATTTATCAAGAGGAAGATTATCTAATGCTCCTACAAATCCTTTTTTATGAATCTGAATATGCCCTAACATTGAATCGGTAATTTCACTAACAATAATATTTTTGAATGATCCGGCTGTTGCTGAAAAAAGTAAAACAGATAAAACACCAAAAGCAACAATCCCCATTGTCAGAAAACTTCGGCGCTTTTGTCTATATAAGTTCCTAAATGCTATTTTAATTATATTATTCATTTTCACCCCTTTCCTGTCGATTAACAATGATACCATCTTCTATTGTGTAGGTGATATCTACTTCTTTTATAATTTTAGGATCATGTGTTGAAAAAATAAAAGTTGTTCCTATTTCACTACTT
>QMPG01000724.1 GCA_003648455.1 Bacteroidota bacterium | reverse complement strand
TTTATAGAAATCATCAATCATATTCTCTATTACGCCTCTGTATTTTTCTTCACTTTCTTTTAGAGCTTGTTCGGCTTCTTTTTGTTTGCTTATATCAAACGAGATTCCGGCAATATAACCATTAGGTAAATTAAATTTTGACGTAAGCCAATTATATTCCTTTCCTTTTTTTTGTAGCTTTTCTTCTATAAGAATGGCTGTTTTATTTTTCCTTACTTCATTGTCATATTCAAAATATTCCAATGCTTTTTCCTTACCCCAAATTTCTTCATCTCCTTTTCCTGTAAGTTTAGGAATGTCAAATCCGTAAATAGTTTCAAAGTGCTTATTCAAAAAAACGTATTTTCCCTTATTATCTTTAATAAATGCACAACCCGGAAGGTTATTCATAAATATATTTAGCTTTTCTTCGCTTTCTTTTAAGGCTTGTTCGTTCTTCTTCTTTTCAGTAATATCTGTAAGAATAGTTAATTTAGAATTATCGGCAAGTAATGTATTGTTTGAAACAAGTGTTTTATTATCTTCTGTTTCAAATTCATAATCTATTGTATTTTTTTCTTGTTTTAGATTTTCATAAATACACCAACTACATTTTTTATTAAGATTATGCACAGCCTTGTAGCACTTCTGCCCGACAATATTTTGTCCTATTCTCTTCTGTAAAGCTGAATTTGCATAAGTAATATTATAATCAGGCGAAACAATATAAATACCCTCTTTAAAAGTTTCAAGAATTTTTTTCTCTTGTATTTTCGTTTCTCTTAGTTTTTGTTTTTTTAACGAAACTTGTAAAATAACCAAAATTATTATAGCAAGTAAAAACAAACCGATTAAATGTATTCTAAAAAATTGTTTGTCTAAATCTGCAATTATCTGTTCATCTTTATGGTAAGAAACCATATAAGCTACCGGATTGCCTTCAACATTTTTTACCGAAATAAAAGTTATCAGATAATCTGCTTTGTTTATATGGTAGTAGATAGTGAAACTTTCATTATTTGCCAGCCTGTCGGCTATTATGGGCTTTATATTTTTGTCAATTTGCTTTAAAATATTTGCAGTATCATTTTTATAATGTAAAAATTCTTTTTCGTGTAAATACTCATCGGAAAGTAAGCTTTGGATATACCTGTTTTTTCGACTTTCATTCAGTTTTAAATTTACAATATCTTTATCTATCATAAGATTAAAAGCATCATTATCTTGTTTAAACAGGATATTTATAGCAAAAGAAAAGCTTATTTCAATAACACCAATATGTTTGCCCTCATAATAAATGGGGAATATGTTCCGAAAACCGTTGTAAGACCTGCCTTCTTCAAAACCGGTATATATTTGCTTGGTTTCGTTAGCCATTTTTACCGAATACCTGAAATTAGTAAGGTTATCGCCAAATTTTTCAGGTCTATGAAACCGTAAAAAAACTTCATTATTAGGAAAAATGAAAATAAATTGTCTGATATTAGCAACTTTAAGTTCTTCATAAGTAGGAGAAAGTAAATTATACAGGCTGTCTCTTATTTGATTTTTTGTAATACTGTCGGCTTCTAAAGCTTTACTGTATAACTCTAATACATTTGGTTTTTCAATTATTTGGTTAACCCAACTTGTAGATTTACAAGAAAACATTCCTGTAAATCAACAAGTTGAAAAATTAATGGTACACTACATATTTTTGTTTTCTTTTAATCATAGATTTAGTATCTGTAGCCTTGTATATTTCCAATGCTGATTGTATAGGTTTTGATGAAGATGTTATTCTAAGAGTTTTAGTTTTCATAGGCAGCACCATTTCTTGTAAACTTTGAGTATTCATTACCCTTGTAATACTTGTCCAACTATGGTTTATTCCTTTGTCTTTAAGCATGTGTCTAATGCTATTCACTAACTGATATGCCAGAGTTGTCAAATAGATATGAGATTCAATTCTATCATCTTTCTGATGGTGCACTGGTCTTATGTGTAAATCTGATTTTAAACATTTGAAACTTGCTTCAACTTCTCTTACAATATTGTATGTATCCCAAAGCATTTGTTCTGTTGGGTTTTTAATGTTTGTCCGAATAAAATAAACTCCATGCTTATTGTCAGATTTTGCTTCTACTTGCTTCTTTGTCCATTTTATTTCAGATGCTTTTCCGTTTTGTTCTATTACATCAATAATATATCTGCCACTAACATTGCGATTTCTTTCTTTGCATCTACCTATGCGTTCCCAAACTTTTTCTATTTTTTTAGTAGTTCCTTTTTTATGTAAACCATCTGCCATTCCTTGTAATTCTTGTTCAAACCTATCACAAAGTTTTTTTGTGATAGACTCCTCCTTAATGCGCTTTTGGTGGCTTTTTACGTACATCCAGGTATCATTAAATTTAGCCTGATTAAATACAGCTAATTCAATATTATTGCCTAATCGATCTTCAACAACATGCTTGCTTTCTATTTTATTTATTACATCATCACTTAATCTTTGTCTTGACACACAAATGTATTTATAGCCATTGTCATCAAGAAATTTTAAATTTTCTTCTGATGCAAAACCTGCATCCATAACTATTATTTTGCCTTTTGTGTTGCTGTTATGTGCTTCTA
>QMPG01000114.1 GCA_003648455.1 Bacteroidota bacterium | reverse complement strand
TTAATATTGTATTATTGAATGTTTTTTAATAATACAATAAACGAATAATTAGCAACGTATTTACGTCGTTTACAACGAAACAACAAACCAATAATTAGCAATGGCATTTATGCCGTTGAAACATCAAGAAACACAAATTGGCTTTAGCCAAAAATATTAAAAATAATGTCATATAAAAAAGGCGTACAGTTTTAATAATGACAACATCAAAAAAATATTTTGGCTAAAGCCAATACATATACAAATTAATAAGCGTAGCATAAATGCCACGCCTAATTAATGAAACAGAATTCACCTTGGTGAAATAAAAATAAAAAACAAATAATTTATATCGTATTTATGCTGTTTACGTGGAAACAACAAACCAATAATTAATATCGAATTATATGCCTTTTAAATGAAAATAATAAATCACAAGGGAATTTACAATGATTACATAAAAACAAAAAAAATAATTAATATTGTATTATTGTATGTCTTTTAAATGAAAATAATAAACGAATAATTAGCAACGGCATTTATGCCGTTGAAACATTAAGAAATGCAAATTGGCTTTAGCCAAAAATATTAAAAATAATGTCATATATAAAGGTTTATGTACACTACGTGTGGTCAACAAAAAATCGAATACCATTTCTAAACGATGCTATTCGCTACGATGTATTCAATCATATTCGCGAAAATGCTAAAACAAAAAATATTTATATTGATTTTATCAATGGTTACACCGACCATGTACATTGCTTGGTATCGTTGAACGATGATTTATCCATAGGAAAAATTGCACAATTGATAAAAGGAGAGTCTTCGTTTTGGATAAACCAAAACAATCTGACATCACAAAAATTTGCATGGCAAGATGAATATCTGGCAATTGGTATTAGCGATGATAAACTTACAATAGTCAGAAATTATATAGCAAATCAAGAAAAACATCACAAAAAATTTACTTTCGCAAATGAATATGAAAAATTTATAAAAAGATACGGTTTTGAGATTGTTAATAAATAATTTTGGCTAAAGCCAAATAAATGTGTTCAATTTATACAACGGCATAAATGCCGTTGCTAATTATGCAATTTAAAACAATATTATATTTCTTCCAAATTTAAAATGCAGGGACGATAATTTTTTTTTAATATAAATACGAATAACCCCCTATAACAATTTAACTTGGGCATCTCTCCAAGTATAGTTGAGATTAGACCTCTTTTGCTCTGCGGTAAATAAATATTAATCGGTCATGCTGAATTTGTTTCTGCATCTTTTTTTTATTTGAAGATTTATTTAATAATTTTGCATCAAAATTTAAGTTGTATTTTTATAGGTGTGAATTGTCAATATATGAATCCACTCCGAAAAGTGTTTTTAGGCAAAAAACAGGATTTACATAATTTTTACAAAATGTAAAGCATTAATTATCAACAATATAATTTTAGTTGATTTATATGCATTTTTGAAAATAGGGTTTCCGAAAAGGATTCATACGTTAATTAGCAACGGCATTTATGCCGTTGAATACGATAAAAAACATAAACAGGCTTTAGCCAAAAATAAAAGAATAATATGAAAACAATTGAAAACTACAATTTTGAAGGTAAAAAAGCATTAATCAGAGTTGATTTTAATGTGCCTTTAAACGACAAACAAGAAATTACCGACGACACAAGAATAAAAGCAGCTCTTCCAACAATTAACAAGATTTTGAAAGACAACGGTTCTGTTGTTTTAATGTCTCACTTGGGACGACCAAAAGGAGTAAGCCCTGAATTTTCATTGAAAAGTCTTGTGGCACATCTCTCTCAATTACTTGGCAGAGAAGTTAAATTTGTTGATGATTGCATTAGCAATCAAGCACAGACAATGAAAAAAGAATTAAAGCAAGGAGAGGTTTTATTATTAGAAAACCTTCGTTTTTATTCTGAAGAGAAAAAAGGAGATGAGGAGTTTGCCAAAAAATTAGCCGAAAATATTGATGTTTATGTTAATGATGCTTTTGGTACTGCTCACCGGGCACATGCATCAACAACTGTTGTTGCCAAATTTTTCCCCGAAGATAAAATGTTCGGATTTTTAATCAATAATGAATTAAAAAGTATGGATAAAGTTTTGCATGAGCCTGAACATCCTTTTACTGCAATAATTGGTGGAGCAAAAGTTTCTTCTAAAATTAATATTATAATTAATCTGCTTGATAGGGTTGACAACCTAATTATTGGTGGCGGAATGACTTACACTTTTATTAAAGCACAAGGCGGAAAAATTGGCAAATCGTTGGTTGAAGAAGATAAATTAGACACGGCTCTTGAGGTAATAAAAAAAGCAAAAGAGAAAAATGTTAATTTGATTTTACCGGTTGACAGCTTAAATGCTGATAAATTTGCCAATGATGCAAAAACAGAAGTTACAAAAATTGATGAGCTTGGAGATGCTTGGTTGGGTCTTGACATTGCAGACGATTCAATAAAATTGTTTAATGAAGTTATTGAAAAATCAAAAACAATATTGTGGAACGGACCAATGGGAGTTTTCGAAATGGAAAATTTCGCAAAAGGAACAACTCAGGTTGCAAAAGCAATAGCAAAAGCAACCGAAAAAGGAGCTTTCTCTTTGGTTGGTGGTGGAGATTCTGTAGCTGCAATTAATAAATTTAATCTTGCCGATAAAATTAGCTACGTATCAACAGGTGGTGGAGCTATGTTAGAATATATGGAAGGAAAAGTTCTTCCGGGAATAAAAGCAATAAGAGAAAATTAAATTTATTTTTATTTTATAAAATTAATAATTGATAAGCGTAGCCTGATGCTACGCTTTTTTATTTTGTAAAATTTTTTTACAAAAACACCATAAAAATTGCCAAATTTTCCGAAAAATATGTAATTTTGTCATACATTTATTTATGATTTTGTTTAAACTTTAAATAACACGTAAAGATGGATGTGCAACAAATAAAACAACGATTTGGAATAATTGGCAACTCACACAAACTAAACAGAGCTCTTGAAATAGCAATGCAAGTTGCACCTACTGATATGTCTGTTCTTATTTCCGGAGAAAGTGGAACAGGTAAAGAAACTTTTCCCAAAATAATTCATCATTTAAGTGCTCGAAAACATGGGCAATATATTGCTGTAAACTGTGGTGCAATACCGGAAGGAACAATAGATTCTGAATTGTTTGGTCACGAGAAGGGTGCTTTTACAGGTGCACACGACAGCCGAAAGGGATATTTTGAATTTGCCGATAATGGAACAATTTTTTTAGACGAGATTGGAGAACTTCCAACATCATCTCAAGTCCGTTTATTAAGGGTTTTGGAATCTGGAGAGTTTATTAAGGTTGGTTCTTCAAAAGTTATTAAGACAAACGTAAGAGTTGTTGCTGCAACTAATGTTGATATTGTTGATGCAGTAAAAAACGGAAAATTCAGGGAAGATTTATATTACAGATTAAACACTGTACCAATATTAGTTCCACCATTAAGAAAACGACCCGAAGACATTCATTTATTATTTCGCAAATTTGCTTATGATTATGCAGAGAGATATCATATGCCAACACTTCAATTAACAGAAGATGCCGTTAAGATTTTAACAAATTATTCTTGGCCGGGTAATATTAGGCAATTAAAAAATGTAACAGAGCAAATATCTGTTATAGAAAAGAATAAACAAATAACTGCAGAGACAATACAAAAATACCTTCCGATTTATGATGGTGAGAAACTTCCTGCATTATATAAATCTGTTGATGAAAAAACATTTGCTTCTGAGCGCGAAATTCTTTACAAACTTCTGTTTGATATGAAAAAAGACATGAACGACTTAAAAGGGCTTGTTCATGAAATAATTGAAGATGGCGTTGATAATATTGACAAAAAACACTCAGCAAATAAATTGTTAGACACAAATACATTTGAATCTCATGGCAATATGCCACAAACAATAGAGATAAAAAACAATAATATTGAAGATACAGAAGAGTTTGTTGAAGAATCGCTTTCTTTGGTTGATAAAGAAATTGAATTAATTAAAAAGGCATTGGAAAAACATAAAGGAAAAAGAAAAAATGCTGCTGAAGAGTTAGGTATTTCGGAGCGAACGCTTTATAGAAAAATAAAAGAATATGATATTTAACAGATGTTAAAACGGAATAAAAAAAATGAAAAAATATAAATTATTAACACTGCTTGTTTTGTTATTTGTTTTACAATCATGTTTTTCGGTGAAATATTCGTTTACCGGTGCATCCATCTCTCCTGATGTTAAAACAGTTTCAATTAAGGATTTCAGAAATGTAGCACCATTAATTAAACCAACATTAAGCATAGATATTACCGAGGCTCTTAAAGATAAATTTGTTTCCCAAACAAATCTTCAATTAGTTAATTACAGTGGAGATTTAAATTTTGAAGGACAAATAACAGGGTACAACATAAAACCCATCGCAATAAAAGGAGGCGAAAATTCTGTTGCATCTTTAAACAGATTGACAATTACGATAAAAGTAAAATTTTCAAACACAAAAGACCCAAGTCAGGATTTTGAAACTACATTTTCAAGATATGCGGATTTTCCCAGCACAGAAAATTTTAACAGCGTACAGGATGGTCTTGTAGAAGAAATCAATAAGCAATTAATTGATGATATTTTTAACAAATCGGTAGCAAATTGGTAGAAAAATAAAACAAATGAACAGGAAACGATTTATTTCTTTTATAGAAAATCCAAACTTGCTTAATTCATCAAGCGTTGATGAGTTGAACGAGATTATTGATGAGTTTCCTTTTTTTCAAACGGCTCATTTGCTTTTGGTGAAAAACTTTTTGTCATTAAACAGCATAAAATACAACAAACAATTAAAAATATCGGCAACCTACGCAAACGACCGAGCTATGCTTTTTCATCTAATTAATGATGATTTTATTAGTAAGGAAAAAGAAAAAACAATTGACAAAAAGAAAAATTTTGAAGAAATAGAAATAACAAATGACCACCAATTGTTGACTTTTGATTTTGTTATTAATGAGAAGAAAGAAACAGAGCAACTGCCGGGCTTAGATATTGTTAGCTCTTATGCTGATTTGCTTGAATCAATGAATGCTGAAGAACCAATAAACGAAGAACAGCAAAGCAAGAAGGAAAAATTTGCAAATTCAACTAAAATAAAAAAGCAAAAATTCCTTATTGATAATTTTCTTCAAAGCAACACAAGAATTGTCCCCAAAGAAACGCACGAAGAAAATGAGGATATTTCGAAACAGAGTATAGAAGAAGATAACGATTTAATAACAGAAACATTAGTGAGGATTTACATTAAACAAGGATATTATTTTAAGGCAATTATGGCTTATGAAAAATTAAGTTTGAAATATCCGGAAAAAAGTATTTACTTTGCAAATCAAATTAAAAAAATTAAACAAATAATTAATAGTAAATAAAAAATGTATACAGTAATTTCAATTTTAATACTTATTGCAGCAATTCTTTTAGTGCTAATTATTTTGGTTCAAAACTCAAAAGGAGGCGGATTAGCAGCAAACTTCTCATCATCAAACCAGATTATGGGAGTAAGAAAAACAACAGACTTTCTTGAAAAAGCAACATGGACACTGGCAACAGCGATTTTTGTTTTGTGCTTAATAGCAGCAGCAACAATACCAAGAAAAGAGGTAGATCCAAACAAATCTGCAATAGAAACACAGGTTGAGAATGCAGCAGACCCAACAGCAGCGCAACAATTCCCAACAACAGTTCCTCAACAAGAAGAGAAACAAACAACAAACAAAGAAGAGAATTAATAATTTATTACAATACTTTTAAAGTGTCAGTATGTCATTTCATGCTGACACTTTTTTTATGTACAAGTTTTTTAATATTGATATTTTGACAAAAAACGGTTTGGCACAAAATATGATATATGGGTTAATGCAATAATAAAATATAATATTATGTCTACTATAAAAATTAAACCATTACACGATTATATTCTTGTTGAACCAATCGAAACAGAAAAAGTTACTGCAGGCGGAATAATTATTCCGGATTCTTCAAAAGAAAAACCACAAAAAGGAAACGTTGTTGCTATTGGTAACGGCATCGATAATAAAAAGATGAACGTTTCAACAAACGACATTGTTCTATATGGGAAATATGCAGGAACAGAAATTAGTGACGAAGAAAAAAATTATTTAATGATTAAAGAAGAGGATATTTTAGCAATTTTAAAATAATTATATTGTAAATTAAAAAAACAAATAAAAATGGCAAAAGAATTAAAATTTAACGTAGAAGCCCGTGACCGTTTAAAACAAGGCATGGACAATTTAGCTGATGCTGTAAAAGTTACTTTAGGTCCTAAAGGGCGTAATGTTGTTATAGAAAAGAAATTTGGTGCTCCTCAAATAACAAAAGATGGAGTAACAGTTGCTAAAGAAATTGAATTACCAGACCAATATGAGAATGTTGGTGCCCAAATGCTAAAAGAAGTTGCTTCAAAAACCGGAGACGATGCCGGTGATGGTACAACTACTGCTACTGTTATTGCACAATCAATTATTAGTGTTGGTTTAAAAAATGTTACTGCCGGAGCAAATCCAATGGGTCTAAAAAGAGGTATTGACAAAGCGGTTGCTAAAATTGTTGAAAACCTAAAAGAACAATCGCAAGTAATTAACGACCAAGGTGAAAAAATTGAACAAGTTGCTAAAGTATCAGCAAATAACGACGCTTTTATTGGTAAGTTAATTGCCGAAGCAATGGGGAAAGTTCATAAAGAAGGCGTTATTACTGTTGAGGAAGCCAAAGGAATTGAGACCTATGTTAAAGTTGTTGAAGGTATGCAGTTTGACAGAGGTTACATTTCTCCTTATTTTATTACAGATACAGAAAAAATGGAAACAAAATTTGAAAATCCATATATCTTAATTTTTGATAAAAAGATATCTGTAATGAAAGATTTACTTCCTGTTCTTGAAGCTACAGCTCAAACAGGTCGTGCTTTGTTAATTATTGCTGAAGATGTTGACGGCGAAGCATTGGCTACATTGGTAGTTAACCGTTTAAGAGGATCGTTAAAAGTTGCTGCAGTTAAAGCTCCCGGTTTTGGTGATAGAAGAAAAGAAATGCTTGAAGACATTGCTGTTTTAACAGGAGGTACTGTTATCAGCGAAGAAACAGGTCTAAAATTAGAAAATACTACAATTGAAATGCTTGGTCAGGCAGAAAAAGTTACTATTGACAAAGAAAACACAACAATTGTTAATGGTTCTGGTGATGCAGAAAGCATTGGAAAAAGAGTTCATCAAATAAAAGCTCAGATAGAAGCATCTACTTCAGATTATGATAAAGAAAAATTACAAGAGCGTTTGGCTAAATTAGCCGGAGGAGTAGCTGTTCTTTATATTGGTGCAGCGTCAGAAGTTGAAATGAAAGAGAAAAAAGACAGAGTTGACGATGCTCTAAATGCTACTCGTGCTGCTGTTGAAGAAGGTATAGTTCCAGGTGGTGGAGTTGCCTATATTAGAGCAATTGAAGCTTTAAATGATTTGTCAGGAGATAATGAAGATGAAAATACAGGTATAGCTATTATTAGAAGAGCTGTTGAAGAACCATTGAGACAAATTGTTTGCAATGCTGGTGAAGAAGGTGCTGTTGTTGTACAAAAAGTAAAAGAAGGAAAAGCAGATTTTGGTTATAATGCTTTAACAAATGAATATCAAAATCTTCTTAAAACAGGTGTTATTGACCCGGCAAAAGTTACACGCGTAGCCTTACAAAATGCAGCTTCAATTGCAGGAATGTTCTTAACAACCGAATGTGTTATTGTTGACGAGAAAGAAGAAAATTCAGCTCCGGCTGCTATGCCTCCAATGGGTGGCGGAATGCCGGGAATGATGTAATGTTTAAACATTTACCATAGAGGTGTTTTTCTCCTCTATGGTTTTATATATTTAATAATATGTTAAAACAAATTGATTCATATAACGAGTTAATTAAAAATATTGATAATGCAAAAAAAGCATATTTGCTTCTTTATAAAGAAAACTCAACGATTAGCAATTGTGCTCTCAACAATATTGAACAAGCAGTAAAAGAAAACAACAAATTTTTAATTTTAACTGCAGATGTAACAACAGTTCGTGATATTCATGATAAATATTCAATTACATCTGTACCATCTTTATTAAAATTTGAAAATGGGGACTTCAAAAATGTTGTAAAAGGTTGCAACGATGCAAATTTTTACAAATCATTATTTGATGAAAATATTTTTTCTGCAAGCAATGATAATGATGTTCCTCAAAAACGAGTTGTTGTTTATTCTACACCAACTTGTTCATATTGCAACCAATTAAAGAAATATTTTGATCAACATAACATAAAATACAGAAATATTGATGTTTCTAAAGACCAAAAAGCAGCAGAAGAAATGGTTAAAAGAAGTGGACAACAAGGAGTGCCACAAACAAACATTAATGGTCAAATTGTGATTGGTTTTGATATATTAAAAATTAACAGATTATTAAATATCTCTAATTAAACCGTAACATAACGTAATTAACAAGATTTTAAAAATTTTATAAAATGAAAGAATTACAACCATTAAACGAAAATGTTCTTTTAGATATTACTGAAGAAAATAAAGAACAAAAAACCGCTTCGGGAATTATTATTCCTGATAGTGCTAAAGAAAAACCAAGTTCTGCAAAAGTTGTTGCGATTGGTAACATTGAAAATCCGGAAATTACTGTTGGCGATACAGTATATTATAAAAAATATTCCGGAACAGAAGTGGAATTTGAGGATAAAAAATATTTGTTTATTCCTTATGCTGACCTATTAGCAAAAACTGTAGAAACAGAAACAATCTAATTACATTTTTAAACCCGCTTTATTCATACAAAAACGAAGTGAATTGTATGAATGTGTGATAGATAGTGGGGAGCAAAGCGGGAAACCCCGATTTAGTAATACCCAAATTTGGGGTTAATGAAATTCCCAAATTT
>QMPG01000723.1 GCA_003648455.1 Bacteroidota bacterium | reverse complement strand
AAATGAAAGTTTACTGCTTCTTTTCTGTTTTCTATTAGAATAATCATGAATTGAATAATAGTAGTCTCCAATTGCCGGTTTATAAATTGTAATCGTTTCCGGACCATAGCTACTGGTATCATCTCGATCCAGGAAATCTTTTCCAGCAATTAAAATTTTGTGCCGATACCAGATATGAAAATTTCCTCCCTCAGGATTCGGACCCCGAAGATGAGCATCTAAATCTCTTGGTCGGCTGCCCCAAGTAAGCACAATTCTAAATTTCGTTATCTCGGGTGACATTGCTGATATTAATTCTCTCGGAGTTTCATCTGCTCCCATCCTTACTGAAACATTAGTACTAATAAATCCATCTTTAGAAAAATTTATCTTATATTTCCCAATATCTGCATTAAAAATAAAAGCACCACTCTCATCAGTTGTAGAAAATTTTCTTTCTTTAAGATAATCAGTTAAAGTAATTTTTACATTTTTTATAGGTTTAGCATCAACTGCATTAACTACTTTTCCAAGAATAATTCTGGATTTAGGAAAATATCTGATTTCTTTATCAATTTCACCTGTTGCAGCATCGATTGTAAAAACTTTACAAGTCAAACCATTACCTTTTGGGATTTTTATTTGTTCAACTAATAGATGATTCCGGGAAATAGTGATAATAGGTTTAGCACGTGCAATTAAAGTTGGATCATTATTCATATCCTGATCTGCAAATTTATCTTTCAGCCAGAAAGTAAAGAAACCTTCATTTGAATTAATAATAAAAGATTGCTGAGTATCTGCAGATTTACCTTCACCAACAGATATCAGTTTATTATTCAAAGATGTTTCAGAAGAAACACCATTTACATTTCCATAATCCTCACCAATTGTGCCACTGATAAATCCATTACATTCTCCTTCAAATTCATCCCACGATAGATTGATTTGGTATTCATTTGCCCATAATAAACAGATCGTAAATAGTGAAATTATTATTATGACTGACTTCATTTTTCCTCCTACATATAACTTTTTAGTTTATGTTTTACACTTATATTGGTTCAATTGTCTCAGTTGAATCTAAAACTTGCTATCATCATTTTTTATAATTCAATTTCTTCTTCATAATTTCCAATTATAGAGTCGATCTTTATAAGTTGCATAAATCCAGTTCCTTTTTGGGAAAGGTCTATTCCATTTTCTTTCAATAAATCAGCAAGATTTTGAGCAATTTTTTTATTTTGAACATAACTGATAATAACTTGTGATTGCTTTGATTTACCATGAACCATATAACTGAGTCCAGCAAAAACAGGCATTTCATAAGCTAATTTTTTTGCCATTGAAGTTGCATCTATAATGGAAGAATTAGTAATTCCAACCTCTACCATAGAAGATAACACATCAGATAATTTATCTACTTTATTTAAAGTGAAAATCAATAAAAAGTCCTTTTCAGGTGAAACTTCTCCTTCAATTTCATCGTACTGTTCTAATATCTTTAATATTTCATCCGGGGTTTTTGCATGAAGTAAATTCTGATAAAATCCTTTATTTTTCAAAAGGCGTGAAGATTTAGCTAATAATTTTAAATATTCTTTATTATAATTTTCGTTGCATCCAAAGAAAAAAATAACTTTTGCAGGTCCCATTTTAGAGTTATCATAATCAATTCCATTTTCAATAATGACAATACTCACAAAAAGTTTTTCTACAGCATCAGTTCGAGCGTGAGGAAGAGCAATACCTGAAATCAATTCAGTATTTGCCATTTTTTCTCTTTCTATTAAAGCATTTAAGAATTTTTTTTGATTAACTACATAATCAAGATTGTACATATGATTTACCATCTTCTCAAATAGATCTTTCTTATTCTTCACTTTTGGATTAATGATAATCAGGTCTTTATCAATTACATCTTTCCACATAAAATTGCTCCTTAAATATGTTTTTTTTACTATGAAAATTTGAAATAATAGAATAAGAATTAAAATGTTTTTCTTTTTAATTTTACAAATGCATATTTCAAAAAAAATGGAGTTATAATTGCAGAGGTAATAACCATTAGAATAGTAGCAGATAAAATATCAGTTGAAACGAGATTTTTTTCTAAGCCAATATTTGCTACAATAAGTGCTACTTCTCCACGTGGCACCATTCCGGCTGCGATACGAAAAGAACGAATTGTATCAAATTTCGTAATTCTGGCACCTATTCCACTTCCAACTATTTTGCTCACAATCGACAATAAAATAAATCCGATTAGAAATAATGGTTCTGCTTCAATATCAAACAGATAAAAGCCTAAACCAATATTTACAAAGAAAACATCGATAAAGATTGATTTACCAACAATTGAAATACCTTCATGAACAATGTTTTTGTATGAAGTCTGTCCGAGAAATAATCCGGCAAAATAAGCTCCGGTAATTCCTGCTAAACCGGATAGTTCAGCAAACCATGAATAAATTAGAACCACAACGATTGATAGAGAAAGAACTACATTATCTAAAAATAATTTTTTCAAATTTAATCCAATCAACTGAACACAAATATTCATGTTTATCTAAATCTAATTCAAAAACTAAGCTTCTTTTTTTAGCTTCTCCAGTGCTTT
>QMPG01000722.1 GCA_003648455.1 Bacteroidota bacterium | reverse complement strand
TAGTTATAAATATTTGATTCTATTTTTCGTAATTTTTCTATTTATTAATTGTTTATAACAATCTGTAATTTAACTATATAACCCTGCTGAGTAGTAACAAAAAACTAAATTATAATACACCTGGGAAAATGTTTTTAACTAAATTTGATAATAATGTCGCACTTGCTTATTGAATTTTCGCATTAATGAATTTTACGGAAGAACCGTTTAACACCAATTATTATTAGTATTATTATTTAGAATTAAGAGAAAATAGTATATTTGTATGATATATAATTCATAATAATTAAATATACTACTTAATGACTGATAAATCACACACAGACTGGGTGGCAATGAGCGATAATGCACTAAGTGAGACAGTGGGTGATTTTGTTAAATATCACCGGTTAAATAAAAACAAAACACAAAGCGAGGTTGCAAAAGAAGCTGATATGAGCCGTTCTACACTTAGCTTGCTTGAAAAAGGTCAAAAAATTACTTTAAACAGCTTGATTAAAGTTTTACGTGTTTTAGATTTATTATACATTATGGATATATTTCGGGTAACAGAAGAAATAAACCCGATAGAATATGCTAAACTGCAAAAAAACAAACGAAAACGTGCAGCTTCTAAAAAGAAAACCGATAAACAAAGTGATTTAGAATGGTAGATGTAGCAGAAATAAAAATATGGGGAGAATTTGTTGGTGCTGTTCGTTGGGATAGCGATAAACAACTGGCAAGCTTTGTGTACCACAAAAAGTTTTTACAAAAAAAATGGGATTTAGCACCCATAAAAATGCCTATTGATGGTGGAGAAATAATTTATAGCTTCCCTGAATTACGTCCATCAAAAAATGCAGAAAATACATTTAAGGGTTTGCCCGGGCTATTAGCAGACGCTTTACCCGATAAATATGGCAATCAGTTAATTAACATTTGGCTGGCTCAAAATGGACGACCGGAAAATAGTATGAACCCTGTGGAACAATTGTGTTTTATTGGCAAAAGGGGAATGGGAGCTTTAGAGTTTGAACCTGCACAGTTAAAATCGAATAAAAAAAGTTTTGATATAGAATTGGATAGTTTAGTAGGTGTAGCTAAAAATATTCTTTCTAAACGAAAGCATTTTGAAACTAATTTAAACCAAGACGAGCAAAAAGCCCTAAACGAAATACTTAAAATTGGAACATCGGCAGGAGGTGCCAGACCCAAAGCAGTTGTTGCTTATAATCAGAAAACAGGAAAAATTAAATCGGGACAAGTAGCGGCACCTGAAGGTTTTGAACAGTGGCTTATAAAACTCGATGGCGTTAGCAATGCTCAGTTTGGCGAAACCTATGGTTATGGAAGGGTTGAATATGCGTACTACTTAATGGCTATCGATTGTGGTATAGATATGATGCCATCAAAACTATTAGAAGAAAATGAACGCGCCCACTTTATGACAAAACGTTTTGATAGAGAAGAAAGAAATGTAAAGCACCATATCCAAACATTTTGCGGAATTCAACATTACGACTATAACAATGTTACCGGATATAGTTACGAGCAATTATACCAAACAATGCGTTTGCTGAGATTGACATATCCTGAAGCAGAACAAATGTTTAGACGAATGGTTTTTAATGTTTTAGCTTCGAATAACGATGATCACACAAAAAACTTCTCTTTTTTACTGAAAAAAGACAGTAAATGGCAATTGGCACCGGCTTATGATTTGTGTTATTCTTATGATCCAAATAGTATTTGGGTAAATCAACACGCACTTAGTATTAACGGGAAACGTAAAAATATTTCTCGCGAAGATTTATTAAACATTGCAAAAACTAACAATATTAAGAAAGCGGATAAAATTATTGACGAAATAAAAAACATTATTTGTCATTGGCAGCAATATGCCCAAAAAGCAGGTGTAAATAAAAGATTAAAAGATGCTATCACTCAAAATTTAGAGTGTTTTAAAATAAAATAAACTATGACAGATTTAGATTTCAAAAATAAAGTAACCGCATTGATTGACAGCCTGAAAAGCATTAGTGCAAATTATGGTTTGGGTAACGATGGCAACGAGTTCAAGATTATTACACAGGTTTTTCTGTATAAGTTTATGAACGATAAATTTGCTTATCAGGTAAAACAGATAGAACCGAAACTTGCCGAAGCGGAACATTGGGAAGATGAATTAAGCAACTATTCCGATGACGACTACGAAATGTTGCTTTTGCAATTGGGAGCCGATACTGCCAAACTAAAACCCGAACATTTTATTTCCAACCTTTTCGATAGGCAAAACGAAAGCGATTTTTCTAAATTGTTTGATGACACATTAATGGATATTGCCATTAGCAATAACGATATTTTCTCGGTTAAAACCGATGGCGGAGCAAAAGTTCAACTTTTTGAACGAATTACAAATTACATAAGCGACCCGAGTAAACGCTATGCCTTTGCAAAAGCCATTATCAATAAAATTGTAACCGTAAACTTTGAACATATTTTTACGCAGAAATACGATTTTTATGCTACCATTTTTGAATATCTGATAAAAGACTACAACAACGACAGCGGTGGAAAGTATGCCGAGTATTACACACCTCACGCAGTAGCCAAAATTAT
>QMPG01000721.1 GCA_003648455.1 Bacteroidota bacterium | reverse complement strand
ACAGAACCGGAAACCAATAACGAGAAAATAACACGATTCACCTCGTTGATAAAAGACAACCCTGATAACGGGGTTAATTATTACAAACGAGGAAATGCTTAACAACCTAAACGCACAACACCCTGAAATTTAGAAATTAATGTAATTTAAGATGGCAAAAAAACCGATTTTTTTGATTCACCCATTTGCAATCCTACTTTACATTCTCTTTAAGCGATTCCGAAATTAATTTTTTTAAACGCAAAGTACGTTTCTCTAGTGCCCCTTGTTTTTTAGGATTGTATAGATGTTTGTATTTACATGGTACAACATCATATTTTAAATCGTCTATTGTTCCGCTGATATTTAGCCCTAATCTTGTTGGTAATGGAGAATCTGTTACTGATATGTGATAGTTAAAGTGATTATCCGTATTATGACGACCAGAAATAACTGCTTTATAATTGTCCATTACAATAAGGAAAGGATATAAATCGATTTCATTTTTAAATAGAGTCATTTCAATACTAAGGCTATCAATAATATTTTCTGTTTTTTTCTTAAACATTAGTTTACTGGCAATCATGTCAAATGTTTCGGAATCCATAAGTGTTAGGTTCTTTCCCTCGAAAGCTGCTGCTCCGCGAATTGTAGATTGCTTAAGAGAATAATCACTCTTTAGATAAGTTTCACCTGCTAAATGAAATTCGCCTTTACCCTTGAATGATTTTAGCATTGGAATTATTGTGTCAACAGAAGGAATCAAAGCAATTAGCTCAGCAATATCTATATCCAATAGATGAAAGTCGATGCTTGCAAAGAGATGATTTTTTCTACTGGATCGATACATTGCTGTTAACTGCATTTTTGCAGCTCTACTAGTAAAACCCATCTGATCCAATACAAGAGTACCATCTTTAACTGTTAGCCCTCCTTTAATATTTTCGATAATATTATCATTTACTACTGTCTTATTTATTGTTGTGTTTAATCGGATATCTACTCCTTTGGGTACCATAAATGGATTATCTTCTGTAGTAATATTTTCATTTTCTACAAGCGTTGAATCCTGACTACCCATGCCGTTAAAAATGTCCATCAGCTGATATACATCGGTGTTATTAGACAGCAAATTGAAGTTCCCTTTCAGCAATGCTTGCTTATTAAGATATTTAGAGATGTTGGTAAGTTGTCCGCTAAGGCTAAAGTCGGAATTACCTAAATTTAAATCAGCTTTCTTAATCTCCATTGTATCGGGATTAAGGGTGAAAGAAATGTTTGGGATGGTACCCATTATCTGTTCGCTTACATCGTATGTGGCATCGGAGAAACTGATGTTTACTTCGGGATGCCATTGAAGGATAGCGTTATCTTGCGATTCGTCGTATTTGAGATTTGTTTTAGCAAATAGCTTTTTAGCATCAAACAAAGTAGAACCGTTGCAGGCAATAGTAATTTTTTTACTATTAATTGTGGACTTAATAACAGCAATCTCTTGTTTAAATTTAAGTGTTGGAAGATATTTTAATTGTCCGTAGGCATTATTTGCTTTTACAGATAAAGTGTCGGCAATAGCATTTAAGCTCCCGAGTTTAAAGCTACACGATGTTATTGGTGCAGAGACTCCTTTTGCCATATTATTGATATCTACATTAAGCTCAAGATTTTCAGTCATTACACCCATAGTAGGTGACATATCTATTCTAATGTTTGGAGTAGTTATTTTTATATTTGCAAACAGAAGGTTTTTATCTGCTCTGCTTTGACCAGGTAATTTGAGCTTGATTTTTGCCGAAGGTAGCTCTACTTTTATACTATCATCATAAACTGCATAAAAATTCTTACTCTCGAAATTACCAGTTAAATATATACGGTGATATTCCTCCTTATCTATATCGGTTTGAGTAAATCGAGTATGCATATTTCCATTCACCGAGCCCCGAACAGTAATATTTTGATCTTTAGGTATAAACGCATTCAAATCAGCCAAGGTATAATCACCGTTCGAATAGATGTCGTATACCGGTGTCTCCAAAATGTTTGAGATATTTCCTTTTACAGAAATAGTGCTGTACATTACTATGGCATTACTGCTATTGATAGTAATATCAGTACTTTGTTTTTTATTCATATCCAATTTACTTGTCGTAGATAATTTAATATCCTTTAAAGTTGGATAATCTTCGTATTTAATTTCGCCCTTATAGTATTCTATATTTGTTGTAACAACGGGAATATTGGTGTCTGACAAAACACCTCTTACTGATCCTGACACTTGTACATAGCCCTTTGCCCTTATATCGTTTAAAGGCGCCGAATATGCTTTAGGAATAAGAGCTACGATTTTTTCAATATCTAATTCATTAGTAGCGTATTTTATGTCAGTAGATATTGAATTATTTTTCATCATTTTTACAAGACCACTAAAGGTTACTTTTTGCTCATCATTAATAATAAGTTTTGCCTCTCCTAAATCATAAGTATTTTTCGAAAGGTGTACATTAAATGGCAAATGTGAATTAAATTTCATGTTAGATAAAATTTTATCACCAGCCATAGAAACAGATATGTTTTTACAGGCAAGCTTTAAATCCGAATTAAATAGATTTTTGTCTTTAGCTTT
>QMPG01000720.1 GCA_003648455.1 Bacteroidota bacterium | reverse complement strand
TCTTGCTTTTCAATATGAAAAAAATGAATATTGATCCGGCTTCCATTAGGGAAATTTTTATTTCAAATACAGATTATGACCACATGGGCGGACTCTATGATTTACTTAATCAAGTTCCTGTTGCAGGTGTCTATGTCCCAGCAACAACAGGGCATGTCCGTAATGCTGCAATAGTGATTTATATTAAGGAACATTTATATTTATTTCGCAATATATTTTCTACTGGTGAACTACGTATGGGATATCATTATGAACATTCATTGCTAATCAAAACTAAAAAAGGAATCACAATAATAGTCGGATGCTCCCGGGTTGGAGTAAAACCAATTTTAGATGCAGCAAAATTTTATGGAAAACCTTATGCACTAATTGGCGGTCTTCGTAATTTTGATAAATTTGACTTATTGAAAGATTTAGAAATAATCTGTCCCACTCATTCTACAAAATACCGTTCAGAAATTAAAGCACTTTATCCAAAAAAATTTGTTGAAGGTGGAGTTGGGAAAGTAATTAAGATTTAATGAATTATTTTACCTAACTTTACTAAATGGAATCCAAAAAGAATTTACCACTAAGAACACCGATAAAGATTAAACAAAAACAAATGCATTTCCAAGTTGAGAACAGTGAAATAAGTAAAAAAATTTCACATCCTAAAGGCTTGGGAAAAAAAGATAAATAAACTTAACAAGTTTTTGAAACTTGTGAAGTTTTGTAATAAATACAAACTTGTGAAGTCTTGAAGACTTAACAAGTTTGCTTCCGTCTTGGCAAGATTTACAATTTCTAAAATATTGGATTAACGTTTTATGATTATTGAGAAAATAGGAACTCGTGGAATATTATTCACATTTGAATTAATAATGGATAACTTTATCGGAACAGTAAATGTCTATTTGATAAATACAGAGCATTATATTTTCATTTGTGATACTTTTACCGGTCCTAATGCAATGAATCAAATAATCTCATATATAAAATTATATTTTGAGCAAAAACCGATAATTATTTTCAATTCTCATTCTGATTTTGATCATTTTTGGGGTAATTGTGCATTTAAAGATTCAATTATTATTTCCAGCAATTTATGCAGAAAAAATATTTTGCAACCAGAACAAATCAAATTTTTAAAAGAAAACAAAAATTTACAATCAGGAGATGTATCAATTTTACCACCTAATCTTACTTTCCAACAAAAGCTTTTATTTCCATCTGAGGATATTTATTTTTTTTGCAGTCCTGGTCATACAAAAGATTCTGCCAGTTGTTATGATAAATTGGATGAGGTTTTATTTGCTGGTGATAATGTAGAAGAACCTATTCCTTACCTGAATTATCCGAATTTAGAAGATTATATTTCTTCTTTGAATTATTACTTAAAACTTTCTGCAAAAATAATTATTCCCGGTCATGGACAAATTACAAATGATTTGTTAATTAAGAAAAACCTTGAGTATATTTATGATCTTCAGTCTGGCAATACCAGAAAATATGAAAGCGGAAAATATAGGTCTATTCATCAACAGAATATGGGGAAAATTACAGAAATTAAAAAATGATTACAGAAATTAATGATAAAAATTTAAAAGAAGTTACTATTTCTGCGCTCAAGGCAAATATATTTGCACTTCTTCTAATCTTTCCAATCTTTATACTATTTATTCTTCCTTATATTTTACTTTGGAAAATAGATTCATTATTAATTGGAATAAGATTATTTATTCGTTATGTAATAATTATTTTACTTTTCGGAATCACAATGCATGAATTCTTACACGGGTTGACTTGGAGTTTCTACTGTAAAAATGGATTTCATTCAATAAAATTTGGTATAATCTGGAAAGTTTTAACACCTTATACACACTGTAAAGAAGCGTTGAATGTAAATATCTATCGGCTTGGAACAGTAATGCCTTGTATTGTATTGGGAATTATTCCTTCATTTATAGGTTTGTTTACCGGGAGTGGTTTATTTCTTATTATTGGAGTGATATTTACTTTCTCTGCTGGTGGTGATATTATTATGCTTTGGTATTTGCGAAAAGTAGATAATAATCAGCTTGTTCTGGATCACCCTACAAAAGTCGGTTATTATCTTGTAAAGAAGTACATTGCAAAGAATTGAAAGAATTACTTTTAGTTCGACTAATAAATATTTTTTAAATAAGATGAACTCGCAAAAAGTCGATATTTGTCATTCTGAGCGGAGTCGAAGAATTGTATAACTTCTTATATAATATTATCTTTCGACTTAGTTTATCCTGAGCTTAAGTTTATCCTGAGTTTATCGAAGAGAAGGATTCAAGATGACAGTCTCAGGTTTGAAACGACTTTTTACAGAACCGTCAAATAATAGAATCTAAAATTTAATTTGTTTTAATTCTGATAATATTTTTTCTTTATCCCAGGAAGGATGTTCAAACCATAGATTTTCTGCAATTGATAATAATTTTCCAACATTAATTCCGGTTTTAATATGAAAGAAATTTATAATATCTTTTCCATTAACAGGCATTTTTTTATTTTTAAATTCAATTTCTAATTCCCTAATATGTTTTTTCAGATTTGGAATTTGCATCGGCATACAATAATCCGGTGCATG
>QMPG01000113.1 GCA_003648455.1 Bacteroidota bacterium | reverse complement strand
GATGGATAGCGGAAAGTAAAGCGGTAAACCCCGCATTAGAAGTACCCAAATTTGGGGTTTTAAAAACACCAAATTTGTTGGTAATTCTTAAGCGTAGAAAAATTATGAATTTTTCGGGTTAATGCTAATTAACAATTAATAATTCATAATTAATATTATGGAACCTATCAGATCATTAGATGAGATGGTTGAACATCTCAAAAAAAATAATAAAAAGAAAAAAATTGCAGTTGCTTATGCACAAGATCAAAATACAATTGGAGCAATTGCTTCGGCAATAAAAGAAGGTTTTGTTCAGGCTTATATGATTGGCGATAAAAATGAGATAATAGCAAAATCAAAATCAGAAGGTATAGATCCTGATATATTTACTATTATTGATATACCTGACGAAACAGCAGCTACAAAAGAAGCAGTTCGTATGGTTAAGCATGATGAAGCCGACATTCTGATGAAAGGTTTGGTTGGAACTGATAAGTTTTTAAAAGCTGTTTTAGATAAAAAAACCGGTTTGTTGCCCCCAAAAGCAATTATGAGCTATGTGTGTGCAATAGAAGTTCCAAAATATCATAAACTTTTATTTGTTTCAGATACTGCAGTTTTACCATTTCCCGATTTAAAACAAAAAATTGCTATGGTTAACTACTCTGTTAACATGGCAAAGAAATTTGGAATAGAAAAACCAAAAGTTGCATTAATAGGTGCTTCTGAAAAGGTTAGTCCAAATTTCCCAAATAGTATTGATTATGCTTTAATATCAAAAATGGCTCAGCGTGGACAAATAAAAGATTGTATTGTTGATGGACCGCTTGATTTATTTTTAGCTTGTGATAAAAAAAGTGTGGAGATAAAAGGAGTTAAAACACCAATTAATGGCGATGCTGATGTATTGATATTTCCTACTCTTGAAGCCTGCAATTCTTTCTATAAAGGATTAATGCTATTTGGTGAAGGTGAATTGGGTGGCTTAATTCAAGGCACTGAAAAACCAGTTGTTGTGATGTCTCGTAGCGAAAGTTCAAAGTCAAAATTTTATTGCATTGCCCTTTCTTGCCTTATGGCAGAATAAATTGTTATTTAGTTTATTAAGTCGTAAAGTTGGGTCCACTCCGAAAAGTAGAAAAAGTACGTCATTGCGAGGAACGAAGCAATCTATAGCTTTGTAATTCAACATGTTGAGATTGCTTCTCCGCCAGCTGGCGGAGAAGCAATGACGAAAAACACTTGTCGGAGTGGATTCAATAATATAAATAACATATTTTTATGTTATAAAACAACCTTATTTGATGTTTTATAGTATATCTTTTTTCTTGATTTTATCAATTTGATTTCAGACTTTTACATAAAATTTACTTAATAAAAGAATAACTAATTATCAAACAAAATATAGCAATGGAAGGACATAGAGTTTTAGCAATCAATCCGGGTTCTACATCTACAAAAGTAGCTGTTTATCAAAACGAAAAATCAATTTTTTTAAAAACCATCAGACACTCAGCTGAAGAGATAAATAAATATGAAAGAGTTGTTGATCAATTTGAATTTCGTAAAGAAATTATCTTAAATGAGCTTATTCAAGATGATATTACTACAGAAAAGATTGAAGCAGTAGTGGGTCGTGGTGGTTTAATTAAACCAATCGAATCGGGTATTTACGAAGTAAATGAGAAATTAATTAATGATCTGAATGATGAAATATTTGGTGAACATGCTAGTAATCTTGGAGGTTTAATTGCTTATGATATTGCAAAATCATTACCAAATGCAAAAGCTTATATTGCAGATCCCGTTGTTGTTGACGAAATGCAGGATGTTGCTCGTATTGCAGGTCATCCAAAATTTAAAAGACATTCAATATTTCACGCTTTAAACCAAAAAGCTATTGCAAGAATACATGCAAAATCAGTTAATGAAAATTATAATGATTTAAATTTAATTATAGCTCATCTTGGCGGAGGAATTTCTGTTGGAGCCCATTGCAAAGGAAAAGTTATTGATGTTAATAATGCCTTAGATGGTGAAGGTCCATTTTCACCTGAGCGTTCTGGTACTTTACCTAACGGACAATTAGTTGAGATGTGCTTCAAAGGAGATTACACCAAAAAGGAAATAAAAAAAATGCTTAAGGGCGAAGGTGGTATGGTTGCATATCTTGGAACCAACGATGCTTATTCTGTTGAATTAAAAGCAAAAGATGGTGACCCTCAAGCTAAATTAATCCAAGATGCTATGGGATATCAAATTGCAAAAGAAATTGGTTCTTTAGCAACTGTTCTTAAAGGAGAGGTTGATGGTATTTTAATTACAGGAGGTATTGCTCATAATCCCGACCTAATTGAATATGTTAAAGAAATGGTTTCATTTATTGCACCTGTTTCTGTCTATCCTGGTGAAGACGAGATGAAAGCACTGGCTTTAAATGGATTACTTGTTCTTAAAGGAGAGGTTGAATGTAAAGAGTATAAATAATAATAAATAATAATAAATATTTATTGACTAACACGACTGTTTATCAGTTACATATAAAAAAAACATTATTTTTCATTATTGAGAGATAGTGTTTTTTTTGTCAATTTTTTTTAATAAATGTGGTATTTTTTGATTGACAAAATTTATTCCTGATTTTTAACCCGATTTATTCATGCAAAAACGAAATGAATTGCATGAATAAAGCGGATTAAGGTGTTGATATTGAGACAGGTAATACTTTCCCATTAAAAAATTCATTACCATTTATTGCAAAATCAACAATAAATTTTGCCATTTCTTTTGGCTTTAACGATGCTTGTACTCCCGGAAATGCCTTTTTAAACATTTCTGTTTGCACAGAACCTAATGCTAAACAGTTAAATGAAATGTTTCTGTCTTTATATTCTTCAGCTAAGCACTCTGTTAAGTTAGCAATTGCAGCTTTGCTTGCTGAGTAATATGAAAGTCCTTTAAACTTTACGCTTCCCTGAAATCCGCCCATACTACTTATATTAATGATATGTTTATGACTGTCAACTGTAAAATACGGCAATAAAACTCTTATTAACTCAGAAGCAGCAAAAAAATTTACATTAAACATCTGCTTAGCTTCATTAATATCAATTTCTTCAAAAGGTTTATAAACAAGCACTCCGGCATTATTAATTAGAATATCTATCTTGTCAAAATATTTTAATATTTTGGGGAGTAATTGCTTTTGTAAATTAAGCTCGTTAAAATCGTATTTAATTGTAAATATTTTAGATTCGAAGCCCTTGTTTAAACATTCATTTTTTAAATTAATTAATCGTTCGTAATCTCTTGATATTAAGGTTATTTTGTTTTGTTTATTTTTTGCAAATTCTTTTGCGATTTCATATCCAATACCTTTACTTGCACCTGTAATAATAATATTCATGACAAATTATTTAATTTAAAAACAATTTTTGTAATTTTACTTAATTATAGCAAACTTATTAATTTAATATTAAAATTATGCTAAGAATTACAAAATATTTATTTATTAGCTTTATTTTAGTCAATCTGTTTTTTTTTTCAGCCTTTTCTCAAATAAAAAGCAAAAGAGTACTTAGCGACAAAATATTTTTTGGAGGAAATCTTGGCTTGCAGTTTGGAACAATTACACAAGTTGATGTATCTCCTTTAGTTGGTTACAGAATTACAGATGATTTATCGGCAGGAGTAGGCTTGTCTTATCAATATTACAAAGACAGTCGTTGGGATTTTGTTAATATGGAAACTAATATTTTTGGATGTAAAATTTTCGGTAAATATTTTATCTACGAAGATCTTTTTTTACATGTTGAAGATGAAGCTTTGAATATAGAAACAAAATATTTTGATGTTTTAAACAAATATCCTAATCAAGATAGATTCTGGCTTAATTGTTTTATGGTTGGAGGTGGTTATCGTCAGCGACTTGGAGAGCGCTCTTCTGTAACGATTACAGCTTTATGGAATTTAAATCAAACAGCAAATACACCATATTCAAATCCGGTAATTCGTTTAGGGTTTAATTTTTAATTATTTCTAAAAAACTAATTTTTAGTATATTATACAATATTATTTATATGAACACTTTTGGTAATTTATTTCGATTAACATCTTTTGGAGAATCTCACGGGAAAACTATTGGAGGAGTGATTGATGGCTGTCCGTCAAATATTGATTTTGATATTGATTTTATTCAAGATGAACTAAACCGCCGAAAACCCGGTCAGTCAAAGATTAGCACAAAAAGAAAAGAAGATGATAAACTTGAAATAGTTTCCGGGGTGTTCAACAGAAAAACTTTAGGTACGCCAATAGCTTTTTTAATTTGGAATAATGATGCGAAATCTTCTGATTATGAAGAAAATAAAAATATTTTTCGTCCTTCGCATGCTGATTATACTTATCAACA
The DNA here is from genome assembly GCA_003648455.1 of Bacteroidota bacterium. The sequence goes on along the minus strand of QMPG01000113.1, from coordinate 4,638 downwards.
AAAGTATGGGATAAGAGATTATAGGGGCGGAGGAAGAGCATCTGCACGAACAAGCATTTCAACTGTTGTAGCTGGTGCTGTTGCAAAACTTATCCTTAATAAAATTGGAGTTCAAATTTTTGCTTATGTATCTCAAATTGGTAATATTGAGTTAAATAAGAATTATAATGATTTAAATTTATCTAATATAGAAAGCAATATTGTTAGATGTCCTGATAAAGAAATTGCAGCTAAAATGATTTCTCAAATTGAAGAAGTTGAAAAATCAGGGGATAGCCTTGGAGGCATTATTACTTGTGTTGTTAAGGACTTTCCGAAAGGTATTGGAGAACCTGTTTTTAACAAATTGAATGCAGAACTTGGGAAAGCAATTTTATCAATAAATGCAGTAAAAGGTTTTGAATTTGGTTCAGGCTTTGAATCTTCTCAGATGAAAGGTTCTGAGCATAATGATTTATTTTATTTTGTAGATAATAAAGTACGAACCCGAACAAATAATTCAGGCGGAATCCAAGGAGGAATAAGCAATGGAGAAGATATTTATTTTAGAGTAGCTTTTAAACCAACACCAACAATTTTTGTGAAGCAAGAAACTATTGATGTTGATAATAATAGAGCTATAATCGAAAATAAAGGCAGACACGATCCTTGTTTTGTACCACGAGCTGTTCCTGTTGTTGAAGCTATGACTGCAATGGTTTTGGCTGATTATTACCTTATTAGTAAATGTTACTTATAGTAATATAACGCTGTCATTTCGACCGTAGGGAGAAATCCCTTTCAATCACCGCTGTCATTCCGAACCGTAGGGAGGAATCCCCTTCAAATAAAAAAAGGGATTCCTCGCTCGTTCCTCACTTCGGAATGACAGCATTTAATATTGGGATTCCTCACTTCGGAATGAACAATAAGAAAATCAAACCTTTAATTTTTCACCTTCGCTTTTAGCAATAATAACAGCACCACATGAATCACTCCATACATTTACAGCAGTTCTGAACATATCTAGAATTCTATCAACAGCTAAGATTAATCCAACACCTTCTAATGGCAGTCCAATTGCCGATAACACAATTGTAATCATAACCAAACCTGCCATTGGAATACCTGCAGCACCAATTGATGCTAATAATGCAGTAAAAACTGCAATAATTTGAGCAGTTATTGATAAATCAATACCATAAGCCTGAGCAATAAACATAGCAGCAACTAATTCGTAAAGAGCTGTTCCATCCATATTTACAGTCGCACCTAGTGGTAGAGTAAAGCTTGTAATTTTATTTGACACTCCTGAATTATCTTCAACAGCAGTCATTGTAAGAGGTAGAGTAGCACTCGACGAAGATGTTGAAAAAGCTGTTAATAAAGCAGTTTTAACAGCGTTAAAATGTTTTGCGGGTTTCACTTTACCAATTGTTTTTAAAAGAAAAGGTAGGGTTAAAAATGAATGTACAAAAAGAGCAACAAAAACAGTTGCCATATAAATACCCATTCGTGCGCCTAATTCAGCTAAATTATTGTGTTCTGATACAACTTTAGCAATAATTCCAAAAATACCTAAAGGTGTGAATTTTATGACAAACATGGTGATTTTCATCATCACATCAAATACTGAGTTAAATAAATCAGTTAAAAACAATCTATGTTTATCCTTTGTTTTAGTAATAAAAAACCCAAATAAAATAGCAAAAAATATTATTGAAAGCATTTTGTTTTCTACAATAGCAGCGAAAATGTTAGTGGGAACAATGTTCATCATTGTTGTTCCAAAAGAATCTCGTGTTGCCCCTATACCTTCAACTGTTTGAGATAAACCTAAATCAGCTCCAACTCCGGGTTTTATTATGTTTACAAACAACAAACCGGTAATAATGGCTAATGTGCTGGTTAAAACATAATATAAAAGCGTTTTAAGCCCGATTCTGCCAAGATTCTCAGCTGAACCTATATTTGTTATTCCTGATATTATTGAGCTTAAAATCAAGGGTATAATTACCATTTTAAGAGCTCTTATAAATAAATCACCCATCCAACTTACGTATGGTACATATTTAGGGAAAAATAAAGCAAACACAATTGCTAAACTTAGAGCTATTAATATTTGCCAATGCAGTTTTAATTTTTTCATTTAATTATATTTTAATAAGATGTTAATTACCAGATATTTATCCTGAGTACTCGGGTTCATCATTGATGGTCATTTGACTTCGATGTCATTTGTTGTCATTAAGCCAGCCCCATAGTGAAGCAGAGGTTTATTAAATTCCAATTTCAAGCTTCCAATTTCTAATTTCATTATTTATCGTAAAAATAATAAAATAAAGATTACATAAAAAAAAATTATTCATAACAGAATAAGATATATTAAAAAAATTATATTTTTGTGAGAATAAATTTTTTAATATTATTAACGATTTTTTAAGGCAAATTAATTTTTGATTATTGCTTACTAACATAGTAGATATGAATTATATAACATTAAAATTCATAAGACTAAATTTTAATAATTAATAATCAATAAAAATTAATAATATTATCGGGGTGTAGCGCAGCCAGGCAGCGCGCCACGTTCGGGACGTGGAGGTCGTGGGTTCGAATCCCGCCACCCCGACTTGCCTCTTTAGCTCAGTTGGTAGAGCAGCTCATTCGTAATGAGCAGGTCGTGGGTTCAAGTCCCATGAGAGGCTCATTAAAAATATTGCGGAAATAGCTCAGTTGGTAGAGCATTAGCTTCCCAAGCTAAAGGTCGCGGGTTCGAATCCCGTTTTCCGCTCTTTATTTTTATAATAAATATCTAATATAATAAGTATGTCAATTTTATTTCTATATCCAAAAAAAAATTCTTAAATTTGTTTTAACTATTTACTTTTTTAAATAAATTTAATGTTTTTAAAATTACATTTCTTTAGTATATTATTTTTCTTTATAATATCTTCTTCTTGTTTTGCCAATAAACAAATTGACAGTTTAGAAAATGAATTGAAAAATTCAAGCGGTATTAAGAAAGTGAAACTTTTTAATGAACTGTCTCAATCTCTACTTAACAAATCAATTGAAAAAAGCTTAAAATACGGTGAAAGTGCACTAATATTGGCAAAAAAAATTAATAACAAAAAAGAAGAAGCTAAAGCGTATAATAATTTAGGATTAATTTATGTTAATAAATCAAAATTTGATAAAGCAATAAATTATTTCAAGCTTTCTTTGTCAATAAATAAAGAGCTAAACGAAACTAATCGAATAATAGAAACATTATCATATATAGGTGAATTATATTATTATAGAAATGATTATAAAACAGCACAAGATTACTTTCAAAAGGCTTTAATTATTTTTAATTCCAACTCAAATTCTGACAGCCTTTTATTAGCTTCTCTTTATGACAATTTAGGTTCTTTAAATAAAGAATGGGCTGAATATGACAAAGCCTTAGAATATTATGAGAAATCAATATTAATTAATAAAGCTAAGAATAATAAATTAGGTACAGCCTATTGTTACAACAGTATTGGTAAAGTATATTATAGCTTAGGGAGCTACAGCAAGTCTTTAGATTATTATCAAAAATCTTTAAACTTATGTGAAGAACTAAAACAAGATTTTTTAATTGCTGTTTTATATAACAATATTGGACAGATTTATTATCAACTAAAAAATTATGAAAAATCTCTTGAATTTTATGAAAAATCAATAAAAATAAAAGAAAAATTCCATAATAAAAGAGGTATTGCAATCAGTTTAAGGAACATTGGTAATATTTATTATTATTTAAAAGAATATGATAAAGCATTAATATATTATCAAGAAGCACTTTCTATTGAAAATACTTTGAAAAATAAAAAAGGAATTGCCGATAATTACAACAATATCGGTTTAATTTACATTGAAAAGAAACATTATAATGAAGCTATAGATTATTTTAATAAATCGATTAAACTAAAAGAAGAAATTGGTGATTTGTCCGGTATCGCAAACGCCTATGATAATTTAGGATTGCTTTATAAAGAAAAAGGTGATTATAGAAAAGCAATAAAATCATATCATAAAAGTCAAAAAATTGCATTGAAAATTAAAACAAAAAAAAATATTCTAAACAATTATGAGGGGTTATATATATCATATTATAAATTAGGTGATTATCAAAAAGCTTTTAAATATTCAAAACTTTATATTGATTTATACGACACTGTATTTAATAACGAAAGTCAAAAGAAAATAACTATTTTTCAAAATAAATTAGAGATTGAAAAAAAAGAAAAAGAGCTCCAGTTATTATCAAAAGATAAAGAATTACAACAAGAAAAAATTAATAGACAAAGAACTGCAAGCTATTTCTTTATAGTTGGAATAATTTTAATTATCGTTCTTTTATTTTTGATTTATAATAGATATTTGCTTAAAGTTAAGATAAATAAAAAATTAGAAAGCGAGATTGATGAAAGGAGAAACGTAGAAAAAGAATTACGTAAAGCAAAAGAGTTTATAGAATTAATAATAAAAAATGCTGAAGAGGGAATCCTCATTATCGATACAAATGGATTAATTTTAGAATGTAATAATGCATTTTTAAAATTCTTCGATTATGAAAGGAAAGATATTATAAATAAAGATTACAGGGAATTAAAAACAGGTTATTTG
>QMPG01000719.1 GCA_003648455.1 Bacteroidota bacterium | reverse complement strand
GGTTTTGGTGTTTATGTCGGGCAAATTGTGTTTGCATTATTTCAAAAAGAAGAAAAAAAAGAAAATTAAAGGCTATATCATTGCGTTTGTTTGCGACATGAAACTACTGATAGTCAATGAATTATATGAATAAAAGTTTCATGTTATTATTATATATAAAGTAAGACGTTCTGTCGTCTTCTCCCCAATTTCGGTGCGTTAATAGGTTCTGCCTATTAGGGTATTAAGCAGAAAAGGTACGGTAGCCGAAATCTGTAACATTAACGGATTAGGAGCTAGGGAAGGCGGATATGGTCAGGAAACAAATTATTGTCGGACGCTTCGTTAAATGTACACAGCGAAATAATGTTGATTACGCTGTAACCAAAAGGTAAAAGGGCAAGTGTGTATATTACAAGCTTATACGTACACAGATAAAGTTCCTTCGGAGTAGAGATAAGACCTAAGTCCGCATTTTGCATCAAAAGCTGATAGGTGCATCAAAAAATGACTATCAGATGACTTGGTAAGCCCTGTATTTTCGCCCCAATGAAAATTGGAGCAGGAGGCGAGTAATCAAATCTGATAAAGTGTAGGGTAGATGAGGTGGGAAAAAGCGAATGCCTTTGACAAATTGTCATTGTTACATTGGGGTGTAGCATCTTGTAATGAGAAGGATAGAAGTAAATACTTTACTGTGAAAACAGGCTAAATTCCTATACTGGTGTCCATCACGATAACATATTGTAGAATTTTCTTAACTAAAACGCAGGTATTTTGAGGTCTATATTACTAAATATCAGATTAAATACACGTTCAGACAATTTTCACTGGCACGATGTCAATTGGCATAAGGTAGTGAATAATGTAAGGAAACTACAATGTCGAATCGCCAAAGCTGTGAAACTGAAAAAGCCCCAAAGAGTAATTAAAGGATTAATGCGATTGCTAAATAAATCACTATCAGCACGCTTACTTGCTGTTAAAAAAGTGGTTTCTAATAAAGGTAAAAATACAACTGGAATTGATGGTGTAAAATTAAATACTCCCGAAAAGAAAATTGCTGCGGTGCAATGGTTAAAAAACAATAATAATCAAAACTACAAAGCAAAAGCATTAAAAAGAGTATTTATTCCAAAAAAACAGAAAAACAAAAAACGGCAAAAAATAAGTCTAAAAAATTTGCTAAGAAGAATGAATGTATCCAAAGATTGGCGACCATTAGGCATTCCAACCCTACACGACCGCTGTCTTCAGGCATTACACAAATCATCTTTAGAGCCATTTTCCGAGACTACTGCCGACTTAAATTCGTATGCTTATCGCCCTTTGCGAAGCGTTAAAGATGCTATCCAACAAGTATTTGCAGTAACTGGATATAAAAATTCAGCCACCTGCATTTTAGAAGGAGACATTACGGGCTGTTTCGATAATATTAGCCACAAATGGACATTGGAGAACATTCCTCTGAACAAGCATATTTTAAAAGAGTGGCTAAAAAGCGGTTATGTATATGAAAATCATTTGTTCAAAAGTGAAAGTGGAACACCACAAGGAGGAATAATTTCGCCTTTAATTGCCAATATGGTTCTCGATGGTTTAGAGGAAAAAATAAAAGCACTTAAATTATCAAAGTGTAATTTCGTTAGATATGCCGATGATTTTATAGTAACAGGTGTAAACGAAGAAGTCCTTGAAACAGAAATAAAACCTTTGATTATAGATTTTCTCTCGCAAAGGGGATTAGAACTCTCAAAAGCGAAAACGAAAATTACAGATATTGATAAAGGATTTGATTTTCTGGGTTTTAACATTCGTAAATACAATGGAAAACCACTAATAAAACCCTCGGAGAAAAGTATTAGCAATCTGAAATATAAAATTAAAACAGTTTTTAAAAAGTTAGTTTCTACTTCAACAGTTGAATTGTTAGAAACGCTCAATCCAATTCTTAGGGGCTGGGCAAATAACTACGACTCACAGGTGAGTAAAAATATTTTTGAAAGCATAGATAATTATGTATGGCAGAAATCTGTAAACTATATGAAATATAGGCATAACAGAGGCAGAAGTAAACATTTCTATAAAAAATACTTTACCAAATCAAACAAACATAAAGTAGATGTTCTCAAAGCGGAAAAAAAGCGCAAAGGACAAAAAACTATTCTACTAAAAATGTTTCGATTAGGCGAAGTAAAAATAACTCGCCATATCAAAGTACGCTCATCGGCAAATGTTTTTGACAAAGACGATGAATTATATTTTGAGAAAAGAGAGTTAGAAAAATGGAAAAGAAATACTATCTTTGCAGGCAAACAGAAACGACTAAGATTAAGACAATTAAGCAAATGTCCGCATTGTGGACATCTGATTTATTTAAACGATGCAGTAGAAATCCACCATAAAATATTTAAAGCAGAGGGTGGAAGTAATAAACTGGAAAATTTACAACTATTACATGAAAACTGTCATCGACAATTGCATTATTTACAAAACTAAAAGTTTCACATGTGGTGGAGGCTTGAGCCGTAAGAAGGTAAACTTTCTTGTCCGGTTCTTAGGGGGAAAAGGTGGGGAAACCTGCCCAACTACCCAGAAGTAATTTTATTTTGCGGTGTGATTTTT
>QMPG01000718.1 GCA_003648455.1 Bacteroidota bacterium | reverse complement strand
TAATGGAATTGTACAAAGCATTAAACCTGTATCGCATAAAAACAGGAGTCTCCCAAGTTCCTCAATCAATCTATAAACAAGGAGACTTATTATTGGGTTTATTGCTATTTCCATTATTTTCAATAGACAATGTTTATTCATATCAAACGCACTCTTTACGAAAGATAATTGAAGCGGGTAAAAACACGTTTTATCGTTTAAAAAACAATCCACAAATAGATTGGCATTCGATAGTAAATAAGAGCAATAAAGCGTTATTAAAACAAAAAGAAAAGCATTTCGCATCAAGTACAGATGCACCCAAATGTATAATTATTGATGATAGTGACTTTGAAAAAAGCAGTTACCTTACCGAGCATGTAGGAAGAATATGGTCACACGTAAAGCACAAAAGTATTTATGGTTTTAAAGGGTTGTTTTTGGGTTATTGGGATGGAAAGAGTTTTTTCTCTTTAGACTTTAGCTTGCACAAAGAGATAGGCAAAAATAAAAAGAAGCCTTACGGGTTAACATCTAAACAAAAAAGAAAGCAGTATAACAAGCAACGCAAAAAAGGTACTTCAGGATATAGAAGAGAACAGGAACTTCGTAACGATAAAATAACAACAGCTATCAGAATGATAAAAAAGGCTGTTAAAACAGGTATAAAGCTTGATTATATTTTAATGGACAGTTGGTTTTTTGCTGAATCTTTCCTTGTAATGTTGTTAGGACTTAAAGCTGATATTCACATAGTAGGAATGATTAAAATGATAAAAACAAAATATCTTTATAAAGGCAATTATTATACAGCTAAAGAGCTGGGTAATTTATTAAAGAAACGTAAAAAAGTAAAATGGGTATCAGCACTGAATTTATATTGTGCAGAAGCAGAAGTTGAATTTAAGTCGCACCAAATAAAACTATATTTCTGTAAAACAAGTAAACGGGGGAAATGGCATGTGCTTGTATCAACAAATACAAAGCTTGGCATACTTAAAGCATATGAAATATACAGTATTCGTTGGAGTATTGAGGTCTTTTTTAAAGAAGCAAAGCAATACTTTGGTTTAGGCAAATCTCAATCTCAGGACTTTGATGCCCAGATAGCAGATATATCTATTGCTATTATTCAGTACAATGTTTTTAGCCTAGCTAAAAGAATAGAAGCATACGAAACTCTGGGAGGTCTGTTCAAAGAAATAAGAGGACTGATAACTGAATACACAATCTCTGAGCGAATATGGGGCTTTATTCAAGAACTTTTACGCATAATGTCTGAAATATTCAATGGTGATTTTAATGAGCTGATTATCAATATTATCAAAAATGAGAAAAAAGACAATAAAATTATAAACCTAATAGAGGCAAGCTTTTTAAAAGCGGCTTAGAGACATGGGAAACATCAGTAAATAATATAACAGCCCTTTCTTTTTGACAATCTGTCCATTTTGCTTGATTTCTGAATAATAAAAATCTAGATCTTGCAAGTAATTCTTTAATGGTATCCCCATTTTGAAGGACGATAGGAACATATTTAATCCCATTAATTTTAGCCAATCTTATGGCTTCATTTTCTAAATCTATTGCTTCCCAACGATATCTGACTCTTACTCTTTGTAATACTTCCAAAAGCAGTTTGACAACATGAAATCTATCAGTTACTATTTTAGCATTAGTAAATAATTGTTTTGCTGCTGATTCCATATTTCTTGCCATATCAATTGTAACTTCTTTAACTTTTTCTCTTTGCTCTAAAGGTATTTTACTAAATACTGAAACTATATCTTTTGATGCTGTACCGTGCACCATAGCAACTAATGACCCATTTTTGGCTCTACCTTGTTTATTTGTTAGAATTGTATATAGTTCATCATATGTAAATGTAGTCTCATCTAAACTAGCTGTTTCTCCTAGATTTTCGGGGAATAATAAATATTCTTCTGCATGATGTTTTTGATCCCATTTCTCAAAACCGCTTGTATGTTTTTTATACACTCGTCTTACTTTATCAGGATTAAGGTATAAATAACTTGATATGTTAGAGATTGTATCTTCTCTGGTATTGATTTGTATATTTTAAAAAATCCGATAATTCTTTTGTTATTTTAGAACCATCGGCTTTTATATTGTAACTATTTGTAACAGTCGTTCTCTTTTTTTTATGTCGCCAAGCTCGTTTGGATAACTCTAAATAAACAGCCCTACCTCTAATTGGAAAATCTTGTACCCTTACAGTACTTACAAATCCCTTAGATTCATAATCTTCAACTTGTTCCCCTAATTTAACTTGATAAATATTCTTCTCTTTAAAAACAACTAATAAAGAGAGTTCATTGGTCTTTGGGGTTAATATTTCTTCTATTCTGATTAAATCAAAATTATCTATTAATTCTTTTGGGAAAATATACTTATAATTACTCATATTCATACTTTGTTTTTTTTGCAAAAATAACTAATCTCCCCTTAGTTTTACAACTGACCCCAATTGTTTCGATAATATTATCAATAAATACAGTTTCTGTTTTTTCGCAAGAATTTATATCGGTAACTGTAATATTATATGTGCCCTGACTTAAATTATTTAAATCTTGATTTGTGGAAATTGTTACTCCTGTATTTGCT
>QMPG01000717.1 GCA_003648455.1 Bacteroidota bacterium | reverse complement strand
TATCCAAATTTTTCTTATGATGAACATCTTAAGTCTTTATCTTTTTCACGATTAATAAATTGTAATGCAGGCAATACATCTAATCAATATGAACTTGTTTGTTTTAATCTTGAGAATAAAAATTATAAAAAAAGCTTTTTAAAAACAGATGTAGGTGAAATGTTTCATAGTGTTCAGAAATATATGTATCATAAAAATATTTTTTTCACGTATGAAAAAATTGTTATTGAAGACAATAATAATAGAATACAATTACCCTTACCTGTATCAAAATTAGACGAAAGAATTATTGAACCTACAGAAAACCAAAAAGCAATCTTTGATAAAGAAAATAATATTTTCTTTATTTCGCCATCTTCTGGATTAATAAAATTTAACCCAGAAGATTCTATGTTTATTCAATTTACCACACAAGAAGGGCTTAGCACAAATAATATATTTGATTTTAAAATATCACCTGACTCTAATAGTCTATGGTTATTAACACAAGTAGCATTACATAAAATAAAAATAGCAAGTCTAAATTCTAAACGAAAATTAGATATAAAAACTTGGACTGAAGTTGATGGTATTGAATTGGGGTTTAAATTAGAATTTGAAAATGATTCCATATTAACTCTGTATTCTGATAAAGGTTACACCAATTTTAATACCAAAGTAAAAGGAAACATTATCCCTCCTCAAATCCACTTTACAGACCTTCGGGTTTATTACGAGGAAGTTGATTGGAATAACGTAAAATGCGATTACGATTCTACAAGGACAATTCCACAACATATTAATTTCGAATACAATCGCAATCATATTACCTTCGATTTTCAAGGCGTTTCGCAAAGCTCTAAATTAATATATAGCTATAAACTTATAGGAGAAGATAAGGGATATCATAACACGCCCTACAAATCGGTTACTTACACTAACTTAGCTTCGGGTAAATATACCTTCGTAGTGAAAGCCATTAATAAAGATGGCGTAGAAAGTCAAGAAATATTGGTGGATTTCGAAATAGCGACTCCATTTTGGAAAACCATTTGGTTTATTAGTTTATTAATTTTTGTTTTTATCTTGGGTTTGTATACTTTCTATAAAGTTCGAGTAAAGAAACTCGAACAACGCCAAAAAGAATTGGAACAAACCGTTTTGGAACGCACTCACGAAATACAAGAAGCAAATGAAGAGCTGAATCAACAAAATGAAGAAATAATAACCCAGCGAGATCAAATTGAAGAACAAAGAGATATGGTGGTTCAGCAAAAAGAGGAGATTGAAGAAATACATCATGAAATATCTGAAAGTATAAATTATGCAACACGATTGCAAGGAGCAATTTTACCCGAAGAAAAAACACTTGATAAATATCTATCAGAACATTTTGTGTTGTTTAAGCCAAAAGATAAAGTTTCGGGTGATTTTTATTGGTGGTCGCATATAGAAAATCACACAGTAATTACTGCTGCGGATAGCACAGGTCACGGAGTGCCAGGAGCATTTATGAGTATGCTTGGAGCTTCATTTTTGCGCGAAATTGTAGAAAAAGAATTTGTAACACATACAGGTGTAATTCTTCGCAAATTACGAAAGGAAATAATAAAAGCACTAAAACAAACGGGTGAAGTAGGAACACAAAAAGACGGAATGGATATGGCAATAATATCTATTAATCACGAAACTAATGTAGTTCAGTTCTCGGGAGCAAATAATCCGCTTTACATTTTAACAAATAGAGAATTAACAGATTTGTCTCCACTTGAAGGATTTGAAAACTTCTATGAAATAAAACCTGATAAAATGCCGATTGCCATTTATGAGAAGATGGATAATTTCACAGCTCACGAAATACAATTAGAAAAAGGAGATGTTTTGTATATGTTCTCTGATGGTTATGCCGACCAATTTGGCGGAGCAAAAGGAAAGAAATTTAAATACAAGCCATTTAAGCGATTATTATCAGAAAACAGAGATAAGCCAATGAAAGAACAAAAAGAGCTTTTAGATAAGGCTTTTGAGTCTTGGAGAGGTGATTTAGAACAGATAGATGATGTTGTAGTTTTAGGAGTGAAAATATGATAAACAAACATTTGGTAACAAAGTATACAGGTTTATTTGCTATGTTTTTACGCGCGGGGGTGGGGCTGCGGAATTTTTATTACCTTTAGCACGATGAAACAAACTGCCAAACAAAACGCAAACACCCAGTATACAAACCGTTAGCCTTTATGGAAAGAATAACAAAAAATACACCGATAATTTATGGAATGCTAATATTCTTAGGATATTTTCATTATTGGTCATATTTTAATCATTTTGATATTGATATATCTTCATTTCTAACAACAGGAGAGTTGTTATTATCTTTTCTTCGATTGACAATACCAATTATAACTATTCTATCATTCTTGGTATTCCATATTGTTTTTGGATATACAAGTATTATGATTAAAAAGAAACCTAATCATAGTAGCGTAAAAGAAGAAGAAGATGATGATTACGATGAAACAAATTTATTTTTGCTTGAAAAGGTTAGACTTTTTATTAAATCAGCGAAAAAAGTTAAATTGTCTGAACGCAATTCAATTTATGAACTAATGTTTAATTTATTAATCT
>QMPG01000716.1 GCA_003648455.1 Bacteroidota bacterium | reverse complement strand
TTTATACCAAGTCCCTTTTTTTACCGCAGAGACGCTAAGACGCAAAGGTTTTTTTACAAAAAAACGTTTTTAAGTCCACCAGCTGGCGGACGTTGAAAAATTTTTATGTAAACTCGCTTTTTTATCTGTTTGCATTTTTATAGTTAGCTCATTATTAAGTTATTATCATTTTTTTCATACCAAGTCCCTTTTTTTACCGCAGAGACGCTAAGACGCAAAGGTTTTTTTACAAAAAAACGTTTTTAAGTCCACCAGCTGGCGGACGTTGAAAAATTTTTATTAGTAATGTTTGAAATTAAAAATTGGATATTTGAAATTATGTTGCTAAAAGGAAGTTTTCTTCCGAATTTCAAGTTTCCGGTTTCCAATTTCATTATATAATCATTCAAGTTATTAATTCTTAATTCTTAATTTTCCTAATTCTAATCCTCGCATCAACAGCAACAACATTATTTTTTGTGCCGAGACACGGGTTTAAATCTAATTCTTTTATTTCAGGAGCAGCTTCAAGCAAAGCAGACAATTTAACAATAATATCAGCAAACTTATCTTCGTCAACCCCCTCATTACCACGAACTCCCTGAATAATTTTATAGCTTTTTAATGACTTTATCATTTTTAAAGCCTCTGTTTTATTCACAGGCGACAAAGCAGCTGAAGTATCTTTAAAAACTTCAATAAAAATACCGCCCAAACCACACAATATCATGTGACCAAAACCCTCTTCATATTTTGCTCCAACAAATAACTCAACGCCAGACAACATTGGTTGGAGTAAAATTCCTGTGGTATCTTTAATTTTTATCATTCTGTTAAACTCATTTTCAACTCTTTCAACATCATTAACATTAAGCATCACTCCGCCGACATCAGTCTTATGAACCGGTCCTACAACTTTCATAACTATCGGGAAACCCAATAATTTTGATTTTTCTACAGCTTCTTCTTTTGTGTGAACAACAAATTCTTTAGCTCTGTCAATATTTGTCAAATCGAGTAAAGTCTGAATTTTTGCCGGCGATAAATATCCATTATCTGAATTATCAATAATTTCTCTAACCTTATTTTTGTCAATATCCGGCAAATTAATATCAGTTGACGGCTTATTTGTATTATATATATTCACAACAGCTCTTCCGAGTGATAACTCATCAGGGAAAAAGGCACGTCCCAAATCTTTAAAATAATTAATTTTTTCAGCTCCTGTAGTAATTGAGGGTAAAATTGGATAAATTGGCTTTTTACAAACTTTCATCTTTTCATGAATAATTTTGTAAGCAGGGCGAACATCTACCAATTCAGGGTCACCAAATATTACAGCCATTCCATCAATATTTGTAAACTTATTTTCAACATAATCAATGCATAAAGCTAGCTGTTCGGCTGTTCCGGTAGCCAAAAAATCAATTGGATTACCAACTGCCGAGCCGTTAAATAATTCCGAAAGTAATTTATCTGCATTATCTCCTGAAATGTGAGGTATTTCTAAACCTCCGTTTGATAAAACATCGGTTAACATAACTCCCGGACCTCCGGCTTGAGTGATAATAGCAATATTTTTACCTTTCAATTCAGGTTGAGTAAAGACAGCGGCTGTTGTTACCAATTCTTCTCTTCCCTGACAACGCACAATTCCTGCTTTGTCGAACAATGCTTGAACAGCAACATCTGGTGTTGCCAATGCTCCGGTGTGCGATGACGCTGCACGGCTTCCTGCTGATGAATTACCTGATTTTACAGCGGCAATTCTACATCCTTTTTTTATTAATGATGAAGTGTGTTTAAGAAACTTTTTGGGCTTTTTAATATTTTCCATATAAATAATTTTTATATGAGAACTCTTATCTGCATCAAAATTATTGTCCCAATATTCAACAACCTCCTCAACACCGTTTTGAGCAGAATTACCAACAGCAAACATACTTGCAAAAGTCAGTCCTATTGATATTCCTTCTTCAATAATAAATGCCGCAGTTGCTCCCGACCCACTCACAAAATCACAACCTTTTGGATTTAATTTTGGAATAGGTCCTGCAAAAATCCCACTATAATTCTGTGTTAATACTCCAGTGCAATTTGGTCCGATTAAGCAAGCATTATTTTTATTGCATATATCTACAATCTCTTTTTCTAACTTTTTGCCTTCTTCATTAGTCTCGCTAAATCCTGCCGAGAGAATTATAAATGCTTTCACTCCGCATTTATTAGCCAAAACATTAACATTATCTTTAACAAATTTTGCCGGCACACCAATAATTGCCAAATCTGTTTGTGGAAGCTCCTCAGCTTTTTTATACGATTTAATACCTTGAACAATATCTTCTTTAGGATTTATCACATATAATTTCCCTTTAAAATTATTGTCGATAATATTCTTTAAAGCCTTTCCTCCGGGTTTAAAAATAGAATTTGAACCACCAACAACGACAATAGATTTAGGATTAATTAATTCATTATTTATCATAATTTACCCCTTTCTCAAATGCCAATTTATTCATTGTTTTAATTACATCGATTGGCGATAATGTCATTAAAGCATTTAACCAAACTTCTTTTGGTATAACATTAAACGGTTTAATAGTTGAAAGAAGTCCAAGCACAATAAC
>QMPG01000715.1 GCA_003648455.1 Bacteroidota bacterium | reverse complement strand
GTCCATACCCTCCATTGACTGAGTACATTTACAATTTTTTTCTTTACTACAGCTCGAAACTGCAACTGCTGTAACAACAGCCAATAATAAAATAAAACGCTTCATTGATTTATTAGTTAGTATTATATAAGTGCTTACTCTAGATGGTTTTCAGCTACCCCAGTTTTAGTGTGTTTGTATAGCAAACTATACAATAGCAATATTACATCATTTTACGATAATAATTACATTTTAATTTAAGATAAACCTTGCCTAGGTTCAAGTATTAACTATTTCACCTTTCAAACATTCATATAACAATATTAGTAAGTCGGCATATAAGTTTATAAAAATAATTAAAAAGGTAACTTTATTCCCTTATATAAGAAATATACTGACTTTTTCTAATTATGATAAAGAGAATTACAAAGGCAAAGGCACTTAAGCGGAATACCTAATCAAAGTATAATCAATCTAATACAATACCTTTTTAATATCTTGATTATCTACTAATTACAAATACAAATAGTTATAAAATGCATTTGCCCTGAAAAAAAATATAGAATAAGGTTATTATAAAAGAATTTTTTCGTAGTTTTACAGGAATATTTAGAAGTGTATCAGCCTAAAGAATATGTATTTGAAGGGCAAAAAGCCAGCCTGACGGCAGTCAGGGGGGAGTATATTCAGCGGCAAGCGTGCAAAAAGTAATGCGCCGAGCAGTGAAAAAGGCTGGGATAGGAAAAAATGCTACAATACACAGTTTACGACATTCATTTGCTACACATTTGTTGGAGCAAGGAACGAATTTAAGATATATACAACAACTATTGGGACATGGATCTATTAAAACAACCGAAATTTACACACATATTACAAACAAAGGGCTCGACAAAATCGACAACCCACTGGATAACATTGAGTTGTAAGTTTTATCAAAATAAATATTAACAAACGCATATAGTGGATATAACATGACTTGTCATTATATTCACTCGTTAGGCTTTATAAAAGAGAAAATAGAAACCAAATAGAATGGAAAGAAAAATTGATGAAATATACGACTTGATTTATAATGATAATTCAACAAAAGAATCCAAGAGTTTTATTAGAATTGTAGAACCTCATTTGGAAATAATTGATCAAAATTATTCTAATGGTGACTACGAAAAATATTTTAAATCAACAAGATTGTTGTCCGACTATTCAATACAATTAGCAAATGACGGATATTTGAAAAAAGCATTACCATATCTTGAAAAATCAATTCAACGATTTGAAAATGATATGAAATTGAAAGAAAAAAATATTTTTGAAGAACCTATGTATGAAGCATTGATTTGGAACAGGGGAATGATAAATTTCAATTTGCAGAAAAAGAAGAATGCAGAAATTGACTTTTTAAAATTAGTTGAAAATTTTCCGGAAAATGACAAATACAATAATTGGTTAAAAGCCTGTTCTGACAGAAAATATGGGATTATGGAATGGACTTTTGCGGGAATTGTAGTAGCAAGTATATTTTTTTCTTTCATATTAGAACCAAGTGACGGAATCTTTGATAAATTAGCAATCATCGGAATCATAGTTGGATTATTTGGCGGATTGACGGTTTCATATATTAGAAAGCAACGACTGAAAATGAAATAATTACAAAGCCTAACACGCAATATAAAAAATTGGGCGGAAAGTGGTAAATATGAGCGAATTAGCAATGAAATAACAGTATAGTAAATTGAAAGATATGAGTTTCAAAATGCCCAACATTTTCATATTGCCATCGTTACCACACATAAAAATGAAAAAGAAACTTCAAATATTAATGTTGATTTTGATATTTACAGGATGTGTAAATAAAGAAAGAAAAATAGAAGGATTTGTCATAAATGAAGGAAGATTTGAGAAATGTATTGAAAAAATGGCAAACCCGAATTTCTTTTATTATCAAGACACTCTTGAGAAATTTAGAATTAAACTTCCGAGAGATTGGTGGTTAGAAAAATCAGAATCAGAAGAAAAATATGGAATTACAACTGTTGATAGTAGTTTGAACCAAAATGAAACAAGACTAATTGCAGTTACAGTAATTGAAAGAATTAAAACAAGTCTGAAAGAATATGTTAGTTCGGAGATAAAAAGCATGAACACAGACTCTACAATGTTTATTCAAAAAATAGGCAAACAACAAATTGACTCACTTGAATCATTTTGGGTAAATTATAAAACCAATGACAAATTGAAAACAAATGGAATTTTGAATTATTTGAAAGACAACAAATCAGATAGAATATTTATCATTCATTCCATTGTATTTGGTGACACAGAAGTTGATACAAGACTCTGTCACCTTCAAAATCTTGTGATGACATTTAGAATTAATAAAGAATAAATTACGTGTGGTAACACCTAAGCATATAAAAATACCGTAGTGCGTAGCATCTACGGTTTTTATATGCATTGTTGAACGACACCAATAGTAGTGGTATCAGGTAGTTGAAGGTGTATGTGTTTTTAATAAAAGGAGTGATTTTGCATTAAAAGGTATATGCCAAACAGGAGCACATAATTTGCTGCATAAGAGAGATAATATTGGTATAATTATTCCATATTTGATAAAAGCAACAATC
>QMPG01000714.1 GCA_003648455.1 Bacteroidota bacterium | reverse complement strand
TCTTTTACAATTGTTTGAGGTAAACTTTTTTGCTTTTCTCCCTTTACATTTTCTATGAATATAGGTTGAGCAACAAATCGAATATAGTCAAGATTAATCAATTTACTTTTTGCTCTTAAACCACAATTATTACGACCAATATTGAATTTGCCAGTTCTTTTTAAGATCTGACCAGAATTCCCATAAGTTACCCAAGTTAATAACGTCTCATCATATTTATAGGTATTTAAATAACCAAAAATGCCACCATTTTCAATTTGCCCTGAATAAACAGGATATTTCCCTTTGTTTGCATTAATATGTTTTTTAGTTAAGTTTTCTTCGCCAATAATTTCAAATAATTCACTAATTTTTATTTGAGAACAATTAAAATCACTCTGTATTTCAACAACGAGTTGCTTTAATTGTCTTTTATATTCACTTATTCTTTCCTTTAATTCTTCAATAAACTTAATCTTATTTACAAGTTCATTTTGAGCTTCAATATCAAATTCGTTATTTTCATTTATTGGCATTTTAATTTCAATATCCTCAATCATTGAAGGGTAAACTTTTGTAAATTCATCTTTACCCTTATCTCCTTTTCTACCTTTTGCTAAATCTCTTAATATTGGTTCTAAAAAATCCTTAATATAGGTAATGTTGAGATTTTCTTTCTTTGGTTTTAGAAGACCTCTATCTGCATTTATAGAGAACTTCCCACTTAATAATTTTATATAACCCGCAAATCCATTAGTTGCCCAAGTCATATAATTTCCATCAAAATCGAATGTATTTATGAATGTAAGAGGTGCATTATTTGAGGCTGAATATACTGGGTATTCTCCACTATTTTGATTGCCAAATTTTTTAGTGTATTTAGATTTTCCTCGTTTTATCTCAAAAAGATCTTTTAATTTAAAGTTTGAATAGGTCAGTTTAGTCTTTTTTTTTTCAGCCAATTCTTTTATTTCTTCTTGAAATCCACTAATTGAAACAGCAATATCCTCAACCAAAGATGAAAATTCTAAAAGTCCAACTTTCTCTTTTTTCTCACTTATTCCAATTTCAATTTTTTCTTCTTCACTCCACCATTTATCAATAATCCAACTTTTCTCAATATTATCCTCAAAATCTTTAAAAGGAAAAATCTTACACCTTTTATCTGTATTAATTTTTGAAAAATCTTTTTTGTTTCCTTTGAAAAATGAGTAAAGCGTTACAGCCTCGGATAAATCATTTTGGTCAATATCAAAGCGATAAACATCTCGACTTTCCCCAATTTCACTGACTAAATAAGAAAAAACAGGTGTCTTTTGCTTTTCTTTCTTATCAGCTTTCTTTGTAATTGCTAATATATAAGTTTTTTTATTTGTTGTGAAAAATGTATTTAAGGGAAGTGATATTATGCCATCAATAAAGCATTCATCAACAAAAAACTGTCTTAAATTTTTATCATTTTGACGGTTAAATATTCCATCAGGAACAACAATAAATGCTTTTCCATTTGGTTTCAAAGCTTTTACTATCCATTCCATAAATAAGCCTTCAACACCCATTGCATTAACTTTGTAATAGTTAACTAAATCGCCATCTTTTTTAACTTCTTCTTTAAGGTTGCTACTACCACTCGTCACATATGGTGGATTTGTCAAAATTAAATCATATTCATTTTCAACACCATCAGACAATGTTCCTAAAATTGAATTTGTTTTTAATTCAAAACTTTCATTGAATAAATTAGAAAATTCTTGTGTAATATTGGGATTGTCTTTTATCAAATCAGAAAAGTAGATTAGCATATTTGCCTTAGCTAAAATTATTGTTTTCTGTTCATCTTTATCAAAACCTTTGTCAAAACCGTGAATTGTTATTTTAGGAATTAGTTTTCCTTTTTTTACTTCATAAAATTGATCGAGCTTTGTGATAATTGGCTCTAATAAGAATTTTCCAACTCCACACGCAGGGTCACATATTTTTGAACCAACTGTTATATCATCTTTTGCCATTTCAGATATGGCACGAACAACTTTTAGCGGCGTGAAAAATTGACCCCAATTTTTCTTACTGATACTTTCTTTTAAGAAACTTTCAAATAATTGACTTTTAAAATCATAATCAATATTTTCAAGCTTTCCATAATCTTTAAATTTTCCAAGTATTTTTTTAAATACTGCACTATACCCCTTAACTGCTTTTTGATCTTTACTAACAAAAATAGTTCCGTTAATGATTGTTGTTTTGTCAGTTGGGTTTTCAGGAAAAAGTGTTTTAATTTTTGGACGAATTACACTTGCGTAATTTCCTAATACTTCATCTTCCGTGTTTGATTTAAAACTATCATATAGAGTATTGAAATTATACATTCCTTGCAATACGCCTAAGTCACTTAGGTATTTAAAGATGAATAATTCAACAAAAGTATAAAGACAATTTTCTGGGGTTGCTCCACTTACAGACCATATGTCTTGCCAAATTTGTTTGGCTAAATCAGTTGGGTTTACTAATTCTTTTGGCTTAATTTGGTCGTTTAATTCGTTAATTGAAGATTTGATTTTCTCAATTAAAACTGGTATTTTTTCATCTTTTGGGTCAAAATTTGTAATTAATTCTTTATTCTGTTCATCT
>QMPG01000713.1 GCA_003648455.1 Bacteroidota bacterium | reverse complement strand
TAGGGAAAAGAAGAAATGCAATTTATATCTGTGGAAAAAATTACGATGAAATTTTTATGGATATCTTAGCAAAAGAATTTAAAAGTGTATATATAAAAAAAATAATGGCGGATATAAAGGATAAATATGTTCAAAAAAATTAAAGGACAGGAAAAAGCAATTTTGATTTTGGAACGATCAATCAAACAAAATAAAATAGCACAAAGTTATCTCTTTTATGGACCTGATGGAGTTGGTAAATTCACCACAGCTCTTTATTTTGGAATGGCTATCAATTGTCATTCAATAATAGATAAACGCCCTTGTGGTGTATGTAATTCTTGTAAAAAGTTTCTTTCGTTTTCCCATCCGGACCTAGTATATATTTTCCCAACTCCCAAACTTGATATTTCTCTTGATGGTGAAATCAAATCAAATGCTATTTTAGTAGAATATAACAATTATCTGGAAAATAAGAAAAAAACTCCTTGGAAAGAATTTTTCTTTTCCCAAAATATTGGAATTCGTATTGGAAGTATTCGTATGCTTGAGCACAGAATAAATCTTTCCCCAAATGAAGCGGTTACTAAAATATATATAATCGAAAATGCAGATATGATGACCAGACAGGCAGCTAATGCTTTTTTAAAAACATTAGAAGAACCACCTCGAGATACAGTTATTATTTTAACTACTTCCAAACCGAATTCTCTTTTACCAACGATTCTTTCACGCTGTCAAAAAATTTCATTTTCTGCAATTCCAAAAAATATTATCGAAAAAGAATTAAGAAATACAGAAATTGTTGGACATTTTGAAGCCAAAATATATGCTCGGATTGCCAATGGAAGTATGGAAAAAGCCCTTCGTTTAGTGGAAGAAGGATTGATTAAATCACGAGAAGAAACAATAAAATTTCTAAAAATTATTCTCAATAAAAATGATCTTCATTTTTTAGAATTTGTGAATCATTACAAAACATCTAAAAATCAAACTAAATTGGTTGAAATTATTTCTCATCTCATTCTGTGGGTTAGCGATATTTCATATTATAAAAATTATCCCGATGATCTTATAAATTTAGACCAAACAGATTTATTAGAAATTCTATATCATAATAATCCAAAGATTGACGAATATGCACCTGAATTAATAGAATTCTTAGAGGAAATGATTCAAAGATTAGCTGGATATGTTAATCCACAATTGATATTAACTGAGATATATCATAGATTATGTAGTATATTTTCTTCAAACATAATAACAAGTTAAGTTCCACACTATAAACTCGCAGAAAAAAGGATTTTCAGATGAAACCTTGAAAAATGTCTCTTTCAAGAATAACACCGTAATGTTTAGCTTGCTGATCTTCCGATTGTTTTTGAAAGAGATTCTCAACATTCCAAAGATTCGACAAAGTCGAAACATTCGGAAGTTGCATTGACACTTTCAAGGTTGAAACAAGTTCACTACTCTGAAAGTGCTAATGAGAAAGAATTTATGGAAGAAGCCTTTTCAGAGTTGCAAACGTTGCAAGTCGATATTTGTCATTCTGAGCCCTGAGCAGGAGTTTATTGATAATTATTTTTTATTCTGGCTTGTCCATTAGTCACTTAATTCTAAAATTCTTACATCTTTTGGCAAAATATTTTTTGCACTCGATGTTAACTCTTTTGTATAGAGGATCTCAAAGTTGATTTTTTATTTGTTTTTTTCATTCGTGAAATTAGTGTTAATTCGCTTGCCCCGTAAGGAAAAATAACACCAGATGGATAAAAAATCCTACCATAGTTAAATAGAAGAAAATTTAACATGGCAAGCGGCGTAAACTGTATCGGGGTAGCTAAATCTTTTTCGGTTTATCCGAGTTAGGAGGTTTTAATGGGTTTATCCTTTAATAATGATATGAAGACAGCTTTACCCGAATATGTTCTTGGTACAAATCGTTTTATTAAAATAGATAAAATGCTTTCTGAAAATGTATTGTGGAAAAAAGAAGCTTATGAAAATTTAAAAAAATTATTCAAAGAAATGATAGAACAGGAAGCTTCTGATATGGATTTTGGTGGATTACGTACAAATGGAAAAGTATGGTTTAGAATTTATGGGGATAAATCACCTTCAGAAAATTTACCTCACTATGATGAAAATGAATCAATCGCTATGATAATGAGTATCCTTTCTGAAGAGCAAAAAAGCTATTTATTTAAGAATAAAAATATTGATTTCGCTCTTTCCTGCGATATAGAAGCTGATGAACCTCCTTTTCGTTTTCGTGGTGATGTTTTTTATGAAAGAAATTTACTTGCTGTAAATTTCAGAATTATTAACCAAATGCTCTTTCGCATAAAAGATTTAGGTTTGTCAGAACCAATTATCAGAAGACTCGATCTACATTATGAAAAATCTGGTCTCTTTTTGATTACCGGGATAAGAGGATCTGGAAAAAGCTCTACTTTAGATGCAATTATCGATATGAACAATCATAAAAATAACGGACATATCATTATTATTGGAAATCCGATTGAATATATTCATACTTCTGATAAATGCCTGATTACACATCGAGAAATAGGTAAAGATGTAGCAAGTTTTCAAAAAGGAGTAATTGATTCCTTAAGACAAGATCCT
>QMPG01000712.1 GCA_003648455.1 Bacteroidota bacterium | reverse complement strand
TTTGTTAAGGCAACCATAATATTGACACCAAGAATTCCTTTTGTTTTTTCTCTGGCTCTTCTAATTTCTTTTTTTAAAGCACGAGTATTTGCCTCCAGAAAATTGGTAAAACAATCTGGTTCATACATTCCTATTACGGCAGTCGCAATTACACCGACACCGCCTTCATTAGCAACAGCACTTGCTAAACCGGATAGAGAAATCCCAACTCCCATTCCACCTTGAATAATTGATATTTGAGTATTTAACTCTCCGATTATCAATTCAGGTAATTTTCTTAAATTCATAATATCTCCTTTTTGAAATTATTTTTATAATATTTAATATCCATTTATTTTACTTTTAATCTTCTTTCGAAAAACCAATTTGTTCAGTCCAAGATAATTTAGTAATCCGGAAAACAGCAGAGCGATTAAATTGCAGAAAACGACATCGAGTTTCACTATTTTGCTGATGATAATGATCAATATTAATCTCACACCGAACACGGAAATGACCGTCAAATTATACGGTAAGAAGTTTTTCAGAAATGTTTTCGATTTCTTGACCGTTCTGTCTTTCCAAACCCAAAAAAAAGAAATCGTATAATTATTGACCGCTGCAATTTCAAAACCTATGATAGGAGTGATGATATAAACAAAAAAATAGGAATGAAACACCCATTCTTTAAATATGAAAATAACAATCGTATCAATGGTCGTACCGATTAAATTCGTAATAAAGAACTTACCGAACCGCAATTTTATCATTTAATGGTATTTTCCTTTTCTTTCTTTTCAATAATCTTTTTGTCTTGGAAATAAGCAATGATAAAACCGATATATAAAATTGTTCCGACAAAAATGGCTGCTAAATCAAAATAAGTAATGTGCATATTGAAAAGTGCTACTTTCGGATTTTTATGAACAAAAAATAAAATAGTATTGGCAATTACTGCAATCATTCTGACTT
The DNA here is from genome assembly GCA_003648455.1 of Bacteroidota bacterium. The sequence continues at coordinate 1,662 of QMPG01000712.1, read as the reverse complement.
CCGTTGGTCCAATGCTGTTGTAAGATATTTTGAAAAAACCTGCTAAATACGAATTGATATAAGTATGAACTGACAACAAAAAGTAACCTATTATCAAATACATAGCAATGTCGAATCTTATTAAGGGTGAAACTCCAAGAGCTACTCCGATAATAAAAGTCGTCATTGCATCCACATTATGATCGATGTAAAAACCGTAAAGCGGTCGTTCGATTTGTCTGTATCGAGCAACTGTTCCGTCGAGACTGTCGCCAAACCAATTGATGAAAAAGCCCAAATTAGCCAACCATAAGAAACCATATCCGAAATGACACAAATAATATCCGAGTAGAATGACCAAAGCCCCGAAGAACCCGAGATAGGTCAAATGATCTGGTTTAATTGAGTTGTGCATTCTTGAAGCAAGATAAAGAAGAACTTTTTTTTCCAATGATCGCAAAATTGATTCGTTGATTCTTTTAGCGGCTTTGTGTTCCATTATGTCATCTTATTCTATTTATTTATAGTTCGTTAGCAACAGAAATAATTTTTTCGCATTCCTATTATTTTTTATACAAATATATCAGTTGGGAAAAAGTTCCCCTTAAATTAAGATTTCATGCCAAAAAAGGAAGAGATTTTTCTATGTAAATTATGAAAATTCTGCTTCTTCATATTCTTTTATCAAAATATTTATTAACTCTTTAACCGACATAATCTTATCTACCCGATATGCATTTTCTCCCGCAAAAGCAAAACCGTTTTGCAAATTACCTTTTTGAGCATTAAGCAATGCAAGAGAAATACAATAGGGAACTTTTTTGTAATCACAAGTGATGATGCAATGATAGGGACAATTGAAAGGTTTTTTTTCACCTTTGTTTACATCATCAATAAACTTGTTTTTAATAGCTCTACCGGGCATACCGACAGGACTTTTAATAATAACAATATCTTCTTTTTTTGCATCAATATAAGCTTGTTTAAATTCACTTGAAGCATCACATTCTTCTGTTGCTACGAATCTTGTTCCCATTTGAACACCGGATGCTCCCAATTTCATAATATTATGAATGTCTTTACCTGTGTAAATCCCACCTGCAGCTATAACAGGGATTGATTTTTTCAATTTTTCTTCCCACTTTTTTATGGTTTGAACAACATCTTTTATAAGTTTTTCGAGTGAAAATTCCGGATTATCGATTTGTTCAAGTTTGAAACCGAGATGTCCGCCTGCTTTTGGTCCTTCGACAACTACAGCATCAGGAACATAATCAAATTTATTAACCCATCTTTTAATTATCAGGTCTGTCGCTCTCGCCGAAGAAACAATCGGTACTAATTTAGTTTTGCTTTCTTTCTTCAAGAATTTAGGAAGATTCAACGGTAAACCGGCTCCGGAAAAGATTAAATCAATTCCTTCTTCAATGGCTGTTTTCACCATATCTTCAAAATTTGTTAAGGCAACCATAATATTGACGCCAAGAATCCCTTTTGTTTTTTCTCTGGCTTTTCTAATTTCTTTTTTTAAGGCGCGAATATTTGCCTCTAGAAAATTAGTAAAACAATCCGGTTCATTCATCCCGATTCCGGCAGTCGCAATAACACCGACACCGCCTTCATTAGCAACAGCAGTTGCTAAACCGGATAACGAAATCCCAACTCCCATTCCACCTTGAACGA
>QMPG01000711.1 GCA_003648455.1 Bacteroidota bacterium | reverse complement strand
TTATCTTGCTCCTAATGAATATCCCCCTTGATATGATTATGTTTTATATAAAAAATCAGCCACAACATCTGATCCAACGTAGCAATAATCGAGAGATAATCTTTGGTGCGGATGAGGATTATCCATTTTATTTTGAATGCTTAGAAGAAGCCTAAATAACCAATCACGTTCACTTACTTGTGTCACCCTCGGAAGAAACAAACCTATCAAAAACCTTTCAATCTATTGGACGGCGATATGTGCAATTGCACTAACAAAGACTGGGTACTTGGAAGTAGTTATGTCAAATCTGCCCCCATTTTCCCAAGATAGCAAGATAGAGAGTTAGACAATGAACATAGCACAAATAGAAATAAACCTACAAAAACTAATAGCTACTTTTAATAAGCAACACTTTATTTACGAGTTGCTTTTGGCTTATGGTTTACCCAAAGCATCTATTACACGACTGAAAAAAGGAAACCTTAATTTATCTAAAATTCAAGGTGAAATATCGTGGAAGAAAAAACTGTTTTTTAGAGAGGAACAGAAAGAAGATTTACACTTTACTATTTCTGAAATAGCAAAAGAGTTAAAACGCAATGAGCGATTTGTCATTGTAACCGATTACAAAACCCTTTTGGCTATTGATACCAAAACAGATGATAAACTTGATTGTGCAATAACAGACTTACCAAAGCATTACGATTTCTTTTTGCCTTGGGCAGGGATGGAAAAAGCACAACACGCCAACGAAAACCCTGCTGATGTAAAAGCTGCCGAGAAAATGGCAAAGCTTTTTGATGAGATTAAAAAGAACAATTCTGATGATTCGCCTGAATTTATTCACGGACTCAATGTTTTCTTATCTCGTTTATTGTTCTGCTTTTTTTCAGAAGACACGCATATTTTTAAGGGCAGTCAATTTACAAATGCTATTGATTCGCATACACAACCAGATGGTAGTGATTTAAACACTTATTTAGATACACTTTTTGCGGTGTTGAATACGCCTGAAAAAGAGCGTAAAAACTTACCTGAATATTTAAAAGCATTTCCTTTTGTTAATGGTGGATTGTTTAAAGACAAAATTTCTACACCAAAATTCTCTCGTAGTTCACGAAGTGCCATTTTAAATAGTGGCGACCAAGATTGGAGTGCCATTAATCCCGATATTTTTGGCTCAATGTTTCAGGCGGTTATTTCGGTTGACCAACGTGGAAGTTTAGGACAGCATTACACTTCTGTGCCCAATATTATGAAAGTGATTGAACCACTTTTTCTAAATGAGCTGTACGAAGAGTTTGAAAAAGCAGGAAGCCATACAAAAAAACTAAACGCTTTACTAAACCGCATACACAATCTTAAAATATTTGATCCTGCCTGTGGTAGTGGTAACTTTTTAATTATTGCCTATAAAGAACTCCGTATTTTAGAAATGAAGATTTTTAAAGAGTTAGGAGGACTGCCACTTTCTGGCATACAACTCTCACAATTTTACGGAATAGAGATTGACGACTTTGCAGGCGAAATTGCAAAATTGGCTCTTTGGCTTGCTGAACACCAAATGAATATTGAATTCTTTAAAGAGTTTGGAAGAACCAATCCCACTTTACCACTTAAAGAAGCTGGTAAGATTGTACAAGGAAATGCTACGAGATTGGATTGGGAAGTGGTTTGCCCGAAAAATGAAGGTGATGAAATTTATATAATGGGAAATCCGCCATTTATAGGAAAAAAAGAACAAAATTCAAGTCAAAAAGGAGATCTTAAAAGTGTTTTTAAAAATATAAAAGGTCTAGGAATTCTAGACTACGTTTCTGCCTGGTATTTAGTGGCTGCCAAATTTATGATGAAGACTAAAACAAGAGCTGCTTTTGTATCTACAAATTCAATATCGCAGGGAGAGCAAGTCGGTGTTTTATGGGGTGAATTATTTGAAAAATATGGTGTGAAAATATATTTCGCACATCAAACTTTTGAGTGGAAAAATAGAGCTAAAGGAAATGCTGCTGTTCATGTTGTTATCATTGGTTTTGCAAATTTCGATTCTAAGAATAAAAGAATTTTTGAGTACAAAAGTAATAGCCTCATATTTTTTGAAAGGGCTGTGAAAAATATTAATCCATATTTGGTAGAAGGAAATGATCTAGTGGTAAAAAAAAGAAGACTGCCAATTAGTAGCATTCCTAAGATTTCATTTGGAAGTATAGCAATAGATAATGGATTCTTAATATTAACAGATCAAGAAAAAATAGAATTACTAAAAAATGAGCCCATATCTGAAAAATATATTTTTTCATATGGTGGTGGTGCGGAATTTATTAAAGGGATAAAGAGATGGTGTCTCTGGCTCATAGATCTTCCTCAAGATGTTTTGATCTCGATGCCTATTGTTAATGAGAGAATAGGCAAGGTACAACAATTTAGGTTATCGAGTAATAGAGAAGCCACGAAAAAATTAGCACTTACACCAAAAAAATTCGGAGAGAATAGGCAGCCGAAAAATGATTATCTTATAATTCCTAAAGTCTCTTCCGAGAGTCGGGAATATATTCCTATGGGTTTTATGGATGAATGTCATATAGCAAACGGAAGTTCTTTGACAATTGAAAATGCTTCAGTTTTAGATTT
>QMPG01000710.1 GCA_003648455.1 Bacteroidota bacterium | reverse complement strand
CCTATTATAACAGATAATTTTGTAAAAAAAGACATATTTACGTCATTCCAGACTTTAGTATCAAAGCCTGTATAAATTAATCCCGTTAAGGTGCCGAGAATTATAACCAAAACAGGTATTGCAGCATTATACCATCTGGCTTTAATGCTTTCGGGAATCTCTAAATCGTTTAATTTATTTGAAAAAGAGTTTTCTTGATCATCTAAAATTATTTTATCAGAATTACGTGCTTTACGTTCTGCTGTGAGCATAGGCCCGAATTCTCTTTTTTTTATGATAAGAATAAAAATAAATATCAATGTAAAAATCGGATAAAAACGTGTTGACAATGACCGCATAAAAACATCATAAGCACTTTGGTTAATGCCAATAGCATTTATCCCGTCCTGAATATAACTCAGCTCAACACCAATCCACGTAGTGATTAATGCTAAAGAGGCAACAGGTGCTGCTGTTGAGTCAACAATATAGCTTAGCTTTTCTCTTGAAATCTTTAATTTATCTGTTACAGGCCGCATAGTATTTCCAACAACTAAAGTATTGGCATAATCATCAAAAAATATTATTATCCCCAAAAACCATGTTATGAGCTGTCCCATTACAGGTGTTTTAGCATATTTCGATAGATAGTTTACAATGCCTTTCATACCTCCGTTTTGCGTTATCAGGTTAACTGTTGCTCCTATTAACATTGAAAAAATTATAATTGATAAATGGTCTTTATTATTTAAAGCATTAATAAGATATGTGTCAACAATAGAAAACATACCTTTAAAAATTGCAGCAAAAACCGTTGCTCCCTGATAATATTGTATTATGCTTGTCCCAAACAATAAGCCAATAAACAAAGCTGAAAAAACTTCCTTAAAAATTAATGCCATTATTATCGCTATCAACGGCGGTAATATCGACATCCACAGAGGTATGGGATTTACTGTTTTTTGATAAACAAATTCTCCTGTTTTTATTTTTAAGGTTTCTTTTGAATGAAATTTATATTTAAAACTAAGCTGATTATTTTGTACAAGAAATGTTTCTAGCTCATCGTTTACGTATACATTAATTTTTTTGTTGTTTAAAAGCTTGGCTTTTTCATTGTTGATGATAGATATTTTTACGTTTACATCTACATTCTGAATAATTATTAAAGGAATTTTAACTTCAACATCATTATAGGATAAACTTAATTTATCATAAGATTTAAAAGGAGGAAAAGTATTATTATGAGCAAAAATAAAAGATAAGAATAATAAAAATAAGCATAAAAGAAAACGATGTAAAAAAGATTTCATAAAATATTTTTAAAATGTTTATTTTGCGCTCATCATCTTTTTAATTTCATCTGCAATACTGTCTGAATCAAATCCACATTCTTTGTAAAGTTGTTTAGGAGTACCATGTTCAATAAAACTGTCTGGTATGCCCAATCTTTTCACTTTTGAGTTATAATTATTGTCAGACATAAACTCAAGGACAGCGCTACCCATACCTCCTGCAATAGACCCATCTTCAACAGTGATAATTTTATCAAACTTTTTAAAGATATTATGAAGCATATTTTCGTCAATGGGCTTTAAAAATCTAAGGTCAAAATGTGCTATACTTAAATTTTCATCTTCAAGTTTTTTACAAGCATCAACAACAAAATTTCCTGGATGACCAATAGAAATTATTGCAATATCATCACCATCTTTAATAACTCTACCTTTACCTATTTCAATTTTTTCAAAAGGAGTTTTCCAATCTATCATTACACCTCTTCCTCGCGGATAACGTATAGAAAAAGGTCCGCAATCTTCAAGTTGAGCAGTAAACATTAAATTACGCAGCTCCTGTTCATTCATAGGAGCAGAAACAATCATATTAGGAATAGCATGTAAATACGACAGGTCAAAAGCACCTTGATGAGTAGCGCCATCTTCTCCTACAAGACCTGCTCTGTCTAAACAGAAAATTACATGTAATTTTTGTAACGCAACATCATGAATAAGTTGATCGTATCCCCTCTGCATAAAAGTAGAATAAATATTACAGAAAGGGATAAGTCCTTGGGTGGCAAGACCTGCTGAGAATGTAACGGCATGTTGTTCTGCAATGCCTACATCAAAGACACGGTCGGGCATAACCTCCATCATTTTATTTAAAGAACATCCTGTTGCCATAGCAGGTGTTATTCCTACTATCTTATCATTTTTTTCTGCAAGTTCTATAATGGTCTCACCAAAAACATCCTGATATTTGGAAGGTATTGGTTTATTGTTCTCAGCATGGAATATTTTTCCTGTGGTTTTATCAAAAATTCCGGGAGAATGAAATCTTGTCTGTTCTTTTTCAGCGCTTGAAAACCCTTTACCTTTAACAGTAACACAATGAAGAAGTTTAGGCCCACGGATATTCTTCATATCATTAAGCAATTTTATTAAATGAACAACATCATTACCATCAACAGGACCAAAATATCTGAAATTAAAAGCCTCGAACAAATTACTCTTTTTAAATATTGTTGTTTTAACAGCATTTTGTATTTGCTGTATAATGCGCTGTGAATTAGGACCATATTTGCTTGCCTTGCCTAAAGTTCGCCATATAAAATTTTTCAATTTATTATATGTCCTTG
>QMPG01000709.1 GCA_003648455.1 Bacteroidota bacterium | reverse complement strand
CTCATTAAGAAAACTATCGAAACTATCATTTTTTATTTGACGTTCTATCTCTTTTACCGACCAATTATCTGCAATTGCCCTGTTTAAATAATAATTTCTTTCGTCATCGTTTAATTTGTCTTTAAGTAATGCTATATTCTGACTCCACGATAATTTAAATGCTTTTTCAGCAAGGTCCGGTTGATTTCTGTATTTCTTATAAAATTTCCTAAAGTAGTTCAGGTTAGTATGGCTTAAGCCACTATCTCTAGATATTTTGGTCAATTCACTTGAAACATCTTTTAAGAAATTATCTATGTTACCCAATGCAATATTGTCAATAACAAACCTTGTAATATATTCTCCTATAACAAACCTCATCTTGTTTGAAGTATAATTACCATCCGCTTTGTTAGATAGTTCAATGTTTGAGCCTTTTGTTAAGCCTTTAAAACCGTTTACAAATTCTTTTATAATCTCTTTCATATTTCTATCCTTTAAACAAACCCTATCTGGTTTCACCAGACGATTTGTGCATTTATGTTTATTATTTGTAGCATTATTATCAATATATACTACATTATCTTTAATTCATCTGGTTTCACCAGATAGTTTACTTACTTCTTTATCATCTTTACCTTGTCTGGCTTCACCAGATAGTTCAATACTAATTCTATCAATTTTATCATCATTTACACCATTATTTCCAATTTCATCTGCAATTCGTCCGGTTTCACCAGACGATGTGCCATTCTTTTCGTTAGTTTAAGCTTCATTTGTATCATCATCGCATTCATTACCTCTATTTCGTCTGGAATCTCCAGACGAATCAATATTACCCAAAGAAACAATGCAAAGCATCTTCGGCCACTAAATCAAAAAAATCTGATATAGACTTTACATAAGGAACCGGCTTATAATGATACCATTTCAGGTTGCCGCGCATCCAATAAATCTTCCATAGGTTTTTCGATTTAATGTAAGTTGTTTTGGCAACCGATTCTTCAATCTTTACTTCCGGCTTGTCCCAACGCGGTCTTATCTCAAACAGATATACATTTTGCCCTTCAATACGATAACCCAAATCAAGCTTATCCCTAATTTCCAACGGCGGCCTGTGATAATACATGTATTTGGCTGCTGCCTTTTTAATTTCTGTTATTTGTTCTTTTGTTAGTGCCATTTTCTAACTCTCCATTATTACCTTTAAAATATCCGGGCTTTTTTCTTTAAACACACCCATACGTTTTACCACCTCATTATCCGGGTCTGTCCATTTTTGGTGCAGTTGTTCTATTACTTGCTCTTTTTTGGTATCGCTTAACTGCTCAAATTCTCCGCCTTGCATTACCTCATTGATATCCCGCTCAACAAATTCCAATACAGCTATTCCTCGCTCTTTCATATGGTCGGGAAAGTAGAGATTGTAAACAATAGAATCCAATACGTTTTCAAGTATTATATTTTGATTAAAATTAATCAATTTTGATAGTAGTTCCATTATTAAGACTATCATTTTATTTGGCTTTTTTATTGGTAACAACTCTATATCAGACATTAATATTTGAGGAAACCCTTGTTGATTGGTTATATTTTTTATTTTATTATAGTGGTTTAATAATTTTGAATTTAATAATGCATATAAAAACAATATAGGATATGCTGAGTTTATAGACCACACGGAATATAATGTACTCTCTGTTAAAGCTGGAGTTTCAAGAAATGAACAACAAAGGGTATCACCTGTCCTTCTAACTAAAATTCTAGGAAAATGATTATGCTTTTCTAATTTTTTTGTACCTCCAATAATTACTAATTTATTATAATCAGTATACTGGCAAGATTCTATTTTCCATTTTGATATATTCTTTCCTAGTAAAAAAATATTTTTGTCTTTTGTTTTAGTAAGAACACTATTTCTATCTTTCACAACCATTCCCTTAAACATTATTGCTACATCTTTTAATGGGATGGTTTCCTCTTCTATTTTATCAATTTCTGATCTCCTCTCTTCAATATAGACTTCAAGGTTATAATATTTATCAAAATGAAATTTCTTCGTGTATAATTTTGGTGTGTTTTGATAAAGAAAAATCAAATTACCTGTAACAGCATTCTCAAAAACAAAGTCAGAAAAAGTAATAATTTGAGTTGTTGTTCCTGATTTCTCCATTAATTCAACACAACCTTTATAGCTTCTTGTTTTATACAACCCTTCAGGTACAATAAATGATAGTTGAGAATCTTTATTTAATAATGAAATTGCACATTCAATAAATAAAGTATAAAGATTTTTAGATGATGACTTTTGAATTGCAATATATTTCGATAGATAATAATTCAATAAAGAATTATCCGTATTATTTTTAGTTAAAATTTTATACGGCGGATTCCCAATTACCACATCAAAACCCTCTTTAATATCAAACATCCATTCGGGGTCAAAGAAAGGAGAAGAAGCGTTTTGGTCGTAAGGATCCCAGCTTGCCAGTTGCTTAGCAGAATTATTTTCCCAACCATTTTTTTGTAACTCTTCAGCAATTTTATTTCTAAGCTCTTCATCTCGTTGTCGATATTTAAGTTTAGTTGTTTTTGTTTTAGCACTAAAAAGTTTGTGCCTTATCTGTTTTAGCTCTTTT
>QMPG01000708.1 GCA_003648455.1 Bacteroidota bacterium | reverse complement strand
TCTTTGGATTCTGTAAAGATTACCAACTTGTTCTTCTTTAGAATTTTATTCGTCTTTAAATCTATAATAAACTGTTCTAATTTAGGGTCTGAATCAACCGTTTTCCATTGAGTTTGTATGTTTTTTAATATTTTTAAATCAAACTCTAACTTTGCAATGAACTCTTTTCTAAAATCTTTTGAATCGTATTTATGTGCTTTATCTTCATCTACTAATTCCTCTAATTTTGCAAAATCGTCATTTTCTAATAGGTCATACACATTCGCCTTTTTACTGATGTAAACGGTTCCGTCATTGAACATATTTATAAAGTTATCATAAGAAAGAATAAACCTATCTACACTTTGTCTGAAAGCATAAAAACTACTTTCTAATCTTTTTACCAATATGCCTTTCATAAAGCCACCAACATTTCTTTGTTGTTGCTTTTCAAATTCTGTTAGTCTTTTGTTACCAATATAATAGAGTAAAGGCGTATACCTTGCATAAGTAAATTCTTGCAAGTACATCATAGTTTTGTTAAAAGTAATTTCTAAATCACCTTTGTATTCGTACACAATTTTTTGCGGAGTAGATAAGTCTGGAAACTCTAATTTTTGTTTTACTATATCTTCTTGAAAGTATGTGACAACATCTTTTCTTGTTCTACGCACCATTACATATCTAAGAATACTATTCTTGATTTTATCTGATATTTCTTTGATAGCAACTTTATATTCGGGGTCTGCTTTATCTATTTTGTTTAGTTGCGTTCTAAATGCGGCAAAGAACTTTTCGAGATTAGGTACTCCTGGTATTGTTGAGTTTTTTGGTGCTTGGAACAATTTTAATTGTGAAAAAATATCATCTACAGTGTTGTTTAAAGGTGTTGCAGTAACTAAAATCACTTTTTTACCTCTACATATATCTAAAAGGTTTGCATACGATTGTGTTCCTTCATTTCTAAATCTGTGGGCTTCATCAATTACAACATAATCATATCTATCTAACCCTTTTTTTATAATGTGTTCTAATTTACCTAAAGATTCTACTGTAAAACTTCTAATCCCAAAATCAAATAATGAATCTTTCCAATACTCTTTTAAAACAGGAGGACAAATAACTAAAGTTCTTCCTTGAATTTGCTGTAATAATAAGGCAGTAATAAATGTTTTACCCAAACCAACAACATCTGCTAAGAACACACCATTATAGGTTTCTAATATTTTCTTTGCTTGAATTGCTGCTTGACTTTGGTATTTTAATTTCATAAAACCATCAGGCAGAAAAGGCTCGAATTGGTCTTCTAAATTTATATCTTCTTCTAAGTATTCGTATATCAATTTAAGATATAATTCATAAGGTGTTATTTGGTCGTTTAACCAAGTTTTGGTTGTGATTGTATCAATAAAATCATCAGAAATATCTACACCTTCAGCCCAAAGTTTGTCAAATTGATTTTCGGCAAACAAGACATCATTCTTTGTTCTTAATTCTACATTGAACTCTCTGTTTGCAATTAAGCCGTTTTCTGAGAAATTACTTGACCCTGTAATCACATAACCATAATCTCTATCTTCGGGTTTAAACCTACCTATATATACTTTGGCGTGAATATTTTTTGAGGGATATGCTCTTATTTCTAATTTTTTACCATTCCCAACTCTTTCTTTATAGAAATCTTGATTTTCAACTTCTTTTTTAAGAAACTCAATAAATTTACGGACACCAATTTCTAACTTATTATCGTTTTCTTCACTGGTTTCAATTTCTTCTTGCAAGTTTTTTTGGAATAACTTTTTAGTTCTTTGGTGAGATTCTAAATCTAACATTCCCATTTGTCTATGATATTGCATAATATCATAAGACTCTTTATCTACGCTTAGACCTACTAATATTCTTATTTTTTCAACAGGTTCAAGAGATTCATATAATTGATAAAAACCACTTGATCTAAAGTAGCCTACCAATACATCAAAAAGTTGTGTGTCTTTTAAGGTAGATTTAAATCTACTCAATAAACTATGACCATCTTCATTCGTAAAAAATGTTAAGTCGGTTTGGTCTATTTTATTTGTTTCTGTACTCATAGTTAGAGATGATTACTTTTTGTTGTTTTTTTGATTGAGGTTTTTGATTTGTTTATCAAAATCAGAGTTTATTTTTTGAGTTTTGTTAAACTTATCATACTCTTTAGATGCTTTGGTAACTGCCTGTTTGTGAGAACGAGAGCCTTTGCCTTCTAATATCTTATATTCGTTAAAGTCTAAAAACTTGTTTACGCTCTGTGCTAAAGATTGCATAGTAAACGTATTTTCTCTTTCGATTAAACCTTCTATATAATCAAAATAACCTGTTACGGTACGTTCTAAACGTTTTATCTCTTTTTCTTGAAGGTAGTTTTTAGCAATAGATGTATCGGTTTTAATCACTCTTCCGTCAGGAGCATTTTTCCAAGTTGTTAATCCCATATGCTCTTTCTTGCTATCTGCTTTTAAGTATATAATTTCGGCTGCTGTTTTACCAGTAATTGCGTAATGGAATTTATTTTGTACAGAGGCATAAAAGTTTCTTGTTATTTCAGAATTTTTATCATAATCAATACTGCATTCTTGAAAAACATCCGTGATTTGCAAATAGATT
>QMPG01000707.1 GCA_003648455.1 Bacteroidota bacterium | reverse complement strand
TAACAGGCGCATCGGCAGTCGGGTCGTCAGTTGTTTTTGCCTGAACCTAACGGTTCAGGGTTTGGGCTGTTTGTTTACGGCTGAATCATCCTGATTCCGCCGCATGCGCAGAACATTAGCGGTTTTCTAATAGAATAGGATTTATAAAAATGAAAAAAATTGATTTGCATATTCATACAATTCCTACAGAAAGCGATAGTCATTTTGATTTTAGCCAAGATAAGCTTAAAGAATATGTTGATTCTCTTCATATAGATTGTATTGCTATAACAAATCATAATCTATTCGATTTAGAACAATATAATTCTATTAATAATGATCTGGATATTAAAGTATTTCCAGGTATAGAAATAAACTTTGAAAAGGGTCATCTACTACTAATATCAGATGATAGTGAATTAGAAGATTTTGAAATCAAGTGCAATCAAATAAAAACTCAGATTACTACATCTACTGATTATATCACTATCTCCAATTTAAAAGAAATATTTCTAGATCTAAATAAATACTTACTCATACCACATTATGAAAAGAAACAGTCAGTAAAAACTGAAATATTAAATGAATTGAAAGAATATATCACATCTGGAGAAGTTTCTAGTCCTAAAAAATTTAAATATTGTATTAATGATGATGCTAAAATTGTCCCGGTAATTTTTAGTGATCTACGTTTTTATGATGATATGGTTGAGTTTTCCCCAAAGCAAACTTATATCGATTTAGAAGAAATAACACTAACTAACATAAAAAATTGTTTATTGGATAAAAATAAAGTTCATTTATCAGAAGACGAAGGACATGAATTTTTCCAAGTCTTTGAAAACGAACAAATTCTATCAACAGGTTTAAATGTAATATTAGGTGAAAGATCATCTGGAAAATCTTACACATTGAGAAGAATAAAGAAGTTATTTGATAATGTTAAATTTATTAAACAATTTGAATTACTTGAAACCGATGAAAAAAAAGATGTTGAGAAATTTAACAAATGGTTATCTGTAAAGCGAAGTAGTGTCTCTGAATTATATCTTAAAGAATTTAGGGATGTAGTAAATGACGTAGTTGAAATTGATATAAATTCTAATGAGAGGAAAATAGAAAATTACATTAACTCATTGCTAAAAGTTGCATCAGAAGAAGAAATGAAGGATGTTTATTCGAATGCTCTTCTTTATAATGAAAATCACTATTCAATATCTGATAGTAGCACTCTAAAAAAATTAATAGATTCTGTAATTCTTTTAATAGAAAATGAAGAATATCGTAGTATAATCAATATGCACATACCAAGAGAAAATTTAATTAAGCTTCTTCAAAGTCTGATAAATAAGTTAAGAGAAATTAATGAAACAAATCTTAAAAAATCATGGGTTAATTCAATTGTATCAAATATAAAAATACAACTGCAATCATTTACTGCTTCAATATCGATTAATGAAATTGATTTATATAACATTCAAATGGAAAAAGAAAAGATAAATAAATTTTGTACAATTACGAATTATGTAAAAAAAGAGAAGATAATTGATAAAAAAGAAATTCGGAGATTTAAGATAATTGCAAGCACAAGAAAGTTTACATGCGCTCAGGAACTACTTAATAAATTTAGAGGTAAAACAAGATTTAGTGATGCTTTCCCAAAATATGATAACCCTATTCTTTATTTAGATGAATTAAAGAAAATACCTCTTTTAGAACAAACTAATTACTATTTGTATTTCGTTGATGTAGATTTTAGAATATTAAATGAACATAATATCGAAGTATCAGGAGGTGAACGTTCTGAATTTAACCTCTTAGAAAAAATACAAGATGCTCATCATTTTGACATGTTACTTATTGATGAACCTGAATCTTCATTCGATAATCTCTTTTTAAAGAATGAGGTAAATGAACAAATCAGAGATATTTCAAAAACAATTCCTGTAGTTATTGTTACTCACAATAATACAGTTGGTGCATCAATAAAACCCGATTACATACTCTATACAAAAAAGGATATTGTTGATAAAAAACCAATTTTTAAAATTTTTGGTGGATATCCTTCGGCAACTAAATTAACCAGTGTTGAAGGTGAAGAAATTGATAATTACAATATAATGTTAAATTGTCTTGAAGCTGGTAAACAGGCTTATGATGAAAGAGGTAAATGTTATGAAACACTTAAAAATTGAAAATAACAAAGGATTTTATTGTATAACAGAAAATGAATGGTTAGAAATTGATAGAATAAATAAAGATGATCTAATCCTTTTAATTGATAAAGTTATAGAAGCTGAATTCACAATGGACGAATTCCAAATAGAAAAAATAGATAATAAAGCACATCAGATTATATATAGAGACTTGTATCAAAAATTTTCTGAACTGTTAGAAAATAAAAGCAGATTCAAAGACGAAAGTGAGCAACTTTATAAAAATGCTTTCGATAAATATTGTGTTGATGAAGATAAAAAAGATTAAGAGAAAACCGCTAACAAGCGCATCGGCAGTCCAGCTCGTCGGTGGTTTTTGCCTGAACCTATCGGTTCAGGGTTTAGGCTGTTTGTTTACGGCTGAATCATTCTGATTCCCAGACTGTGTGAAAATGCAAAAATATAGAAAAATATAGACATAGCTTCCC
>QMPG01000112.1 GCA_003648455.1 Bacteroidota bacterium | reverse complement strand
TTTGGGAATTTCATTAACCCCAAATTTGGGTATTACTAAATCGGGGTTTCCCGCTTTGCACCCCACTATCTATCACACATTCATACAATTCACTTCGTTTTTGCATGAATAAAGCGGGTTAATCTAAATTGGTAATTTGGTTTATCTAAATTATTAATAATAAAAGAAATATCAAATTAATTTTGAAAATACTTTAGCCTATTAGATGAAGAAAAAACGGGTTTCACAAAACACCATCCCACTCATCATAAAACTCATCGAGAAATTGTAACATAAACTCATGTCTGTGAATAGCAATTTTTTTGCCAGTTTTAGTGTTCATAAGGTTTTTAAGTAAAAGAAGTTTTTCGTAGAAATGGTTGAGAGTAGGAGCATTGCTGTTTTTATACTCTTCTTTTGTCATGTTTAAATTTGGCTTTATATCGGGATTATATAGTTGTCTGTTTTTGTAACCGCCGTAATTAAAAGTTCTTGCAATTCCGATTGCACCTATTGCATCGAGTCTGTCGGCATCTTGAATAACATCAAGTTCGGGCGACTTAAATTGTTGTGCTTGTTTTCCTCCTTTGAATGAGATATTTGCAATAATATTTTCTATATGAACGATAATTTCTTCTTTTACATCAATAGAACTTAAAAATTCTCGCGCTTTGCGAGGACCAATTTTTTCGTCTCCGGAGTTAAATTTTGAGTCTGCAATATCGTGAAGTAATGCACCGAGCTCAACAACAAACAAATCAACGTTTTCTGTTTTTGCAATGTGTTGAGATAATTTCCAAACTCTGTAGATGTGCCACCAATCATGTCCTCCTTCGGCATTAGCTAAAGTAGTTTTTACAAAATCAACGGTTTTGTTTATTACAGCTTCTTGGTTCATAGCTTAAGTCAGGATTTTTTTATCAAGCAAAAATAACCTGTAGTTAAGAAATCTCTTACAATAGGAATTGAAGCAATTATTTTTGATTGTTTGCGGGGCTTTAATCCGAATTTTATTTCATAATTAGGGTTTATGAAATATAAATCTTTTTTAGCAAAAACATATTTTTCCTTCTTAATAATTTTTTCAAATCTATTAATGCTAAGTCCTGTTTGTTTTATTTCTAACAATGAATCTATAGTTTCTTTGCTTTCTTTAAAAGCTTTCATAAGCCATCGATAGAGAGATTTGTTTAAAAGATGAAAATAAGGCAGGTGACTTAACAGCTTGCTTTTACATATTTGATGATGACCGCCAAAAGGCATACACCATGGAGGAAAACCGAAAAATATTAGTCCTTTTGGTTTGAGAAATTTTTTTAAATAAGCCAGAAAACGTTCCTGATTATGTATATGCTCAATAACATCTCTCATTATAATTAAATCGAAAGTACCAATTTCGTCAACTGTAACATTATACATGTCTTTACTTATAAGTGTTGTGTTTGAATTAGGAACAATTTCTTTAATATACTCTTTTGCTCTTTCAATTTGTTTGTCAATAATATCAACACCAGTTACTTGGCAGCCTTTTTTTATAAATGGGATTAAATTGCCACCTTCACCGCATCCAATTTCTAATACTCTAGTAGATTTGTTTATTATTAAGCAATCTTCAATATATGGAATAATGTATTTTTCAGTAGTAATAGATTGTTCTTCAAAATATTGTTTTCTGTTTAAATGTCTCTCTTGCATTTTTTTTCTAAAAGGATGATTTATATGAAAATTAGCACTAGTTTTTAATTTTGCATAACTAAAATTCACTAATTATTTTTTACAAAATACGTAAAATTAAATGTAAAAGAAAAACGTTTTTTGTAATTAGAGATTTATTTAGATTGAGATTTTTTTTCGTCAATTTTATCCCAATCGGCGTAATTAGTAACATTAACATTAGTTTTGGGCTCAGTAGTATATGTTTCATTACTGTTATATGTCCATCCCATTGTTGATGAGCCACCACCTGATTGTGTTGTGATAAGTGCTGAATTTCTTACCAAGCCTATTGGGTATGCCTGATCTCGCGGTAATGTTCTGTCACCGTGAGTTGGATCAGTTGGAATCCAGCCGTAGTTTGGCAGATAGACTTCAACCCAACGATGGAAAACGTCATCCATATATGCGAGTTCTTTTCTGTCCCAGGTTGAACCAACATATCTTGCAGGAAGTCCGGCGGCTCTGCACAGAGCAATAAAAGTGAATGAGTATTCGGAGCACGAACCATGTCCGTTTGTTATTACAGTAGGTGCAGTATCCCAATAGCCATCCATAACATAATGTAGATGACCAATAAGGTATTGATGAATTTTTCGTAATATCCAGTATGGGTTTTTTTCATCGCCAACAACTGTTTTTATTGTTTCTTTAATTACCTTACTGTTTATTTGATATTTTTCATCGTCAGCAAGATATTTATCAGTAATATTCTTAGGAATATTATTCAAAGAGCCAACATTTTCAGGATAAATAAAGTAACGAACATTGTAGGATTCAAAAGTCGTTGTGACTTGTATTTCTGTTTTTTTGCCGGGTTTAATATCTTTAAATTGAAACAATGCTGTTTTTTGTCCCCATTTATCTGTAATAATTTTTGTTGGTTTAATGTTATATTCAGGCTTGCTTAATATAGTCTGATTATCTCTATCTTCAGGCAAAGCAATGTTAACATCAAGGGTCTTGATTTTTCCTGGACCGTAGCATGTAACATTGTGATTATAAGTCATTTTGTGCAATTCTTTGTCTTTGCGTACAAATTTTTCAGAGTCTTTAATTTTAAGTTGATAAATTTTATTGTCTTCATAATCGACTGCCCACAGTTTTTTATCTTTAACAGCTAATCCATGGACATAATTTCCGGGAGCATCAAGAATAACAATTACATAGCCTGTTTTTGGGTCAACCATATAAATTTCATCTGTTTCACGGTCGGAAATCCATAAATATTTACCGTCAAAAGTAATACCTTTTGGGTCTTTTGCAGGTGATTTGAACGATTTGATAGTTGTTCCGTCATCTTTATTAAATTGAATAACTTTATCGCTTCTATCGTCAACACACCAAAGATATTTGCCATCCCAGCATATTCCTTTTGGACTTTTAGAAGGAGCTTGCAGGGTCTTTAATATTGTCCCGTCATTGGGGTCTATTTGAAATATCATTCCGTCTAAATCTTCCGACTTGTCTGTTCGCCCTCTGTAATCGGCATTCCAAAGATATTTGCCGTCCCAAGCTAATCCCATGGGCCAGTAAGCAGGCGATTCTATTTGTTTAATAATTTTGCCGGTTTCAGCATTCAGACAATAAATTTTATCTGTTCCACGGTCGGCTAACCAAAGGTTTTCTCCATCGAAACAAAGACCTGTTGGATAGTTTTCGGGTGTGTTAAAAGATTTAACTATTTCTCCCGAATATGCAAAACAAATAAAGGTGAAAACAGTAAGTGCAAAAATTGTAGACAGTATTTTTTTCATGATGATTTATAATTAGTATTTTTTTGATATTTATTATAAATTTTTGTCAGGATACATATCATTCCATTGCTGTGCTTGGTTTTTCAACTTTTTATCAAACCATGAAATAATTGTATAGTGCCATTTTATACGTTTTTTGTAATCTACTATCCAGTGATTTTGTCCATCGACTAAAACCATCTCAACATCTTTCCCCAAAATATTTAAAGCAGCATAATATTGCAAACTTTCACCAACAGGAACATTCGTATCTGAAGTTCCGTGTAATAAAAGAATTGAGTTTTGAAATTTATCTGCATTATAAAGAGCACTATTTTTAACAAAGATATCTTGTCTGTTCCATGGATAGCTGTATTTTGCAGCACAGGTATTGTAAGTGTATCCCCAATATCCTTCTCCCCAGTAACTTGTTATTGAACTAATTCCTGCATGCGAAATAGCTGTTTTAAAAATGTTTGTGCGAGTTTGAATAAGCATTGTTGTGTATCCGCCATAGGAAGCACCAATACAGCCAACGTTTGTAGAATCTGCTGTAGAATGAGTTTTTAAGAACTTTTTTGTTCCTTCAATTATATCGTCAATAGCATCAAAGCCCCAGCCGTTAACATGTAAGGCAGAAAAATCCTGACCAAAACCTGTTGCACCGCTTGGCTGTAAAACATAAACAATATATCCGTTTGCTGCCCAGTTGTTTATAGGATAACGACCGCCAAATGAACGATCAATAGGAGATGTGCCTCCATAGTAATTTACAATTACAGGATATTTTTTGTTTGCGTCATAAAAAGGTGGATAATAAACCCGACCGTAAATTGTTGTTCCGTTTTTGTTTTCAAAGTTCCATTTTTCTGTTTTACCAAATTCAATATTGGCAAATCTTTCTTTTTCAGGAAACGATAGCAAAGTGCTTGTTTGTTTTTTCAGATTGAGCAAGTATAATTTTTTTGGAGTAGAAATGCTTGTTCCTGTATAAACTGCTAAAGGTTTGTTGTAGGAATAATTAATATTTCCCAACACTTCAACAGATAATTCTATTTTGTTAAAAGATTTTGATTTTTGATTGTATTTATAAAGATTAACATAGTCTTTTTCAGCTACAGAAACATAAATGTTATTATCCTTGCTCCAGTATGCATCGTTAATTGAAGGGTCGAAATTTTTGCTTATTGTTATTGCCTTCTTTGTTGCTAAATCGTAAATATAAAGTTGATTGTCGTAGTCGTTTGGTATTTTTCCTTCGCTAACATTAACACCAAGCTTACCAAAACATTCCGGTGAACCTTGTACTAATAATTTTGTTCCATCTGGTGAATATTTGCAATAACCTTCATATAATTTATCTTGCCAAATAGGTTTTAACTCAAAAGTGTTAATGTCCATCTCATATAAGTTTTGCTTGCGGAAAGGTACTTTGGCATAATCCATTTTTGAAGTTGAGAATAATATTTTTGTTCCATCGGGTTTAATATCCTGCAAACTTGAAGAAAGATTGCCGGCGGTTAGCTGAGTAACATTTCCCGATATTACGTCAACTTTATGCAAGAAAGAGCGATTGCGAAAATAAGGCAAACGATCGTCTGCGCCATATACTCGTTTTAAATCTTCCGGTTTTTTTGCTTTAATATAGTCTGAATAAATAATATAATCTTCGTTTGGCGACCAAGCATATCTTGATAAATGTTCGATGTCTTTAACAATAGACTTTTCTTCGCCGCTTAGTAAATCAAACATAAATATTTCTGATTTTTTTTCAAATGTTGAAGAGTATGTGAGCTTATCTGTTTTTGGCAACCAGCTGACATTTGAAATGTTTTTGTTTCTCCAAATGCAAATGTTTTTATTTTTTTCGAGGCTATAAATTTCAGAATATTTCTTGGTTTTGCCACTATTATGAATTGTTTCTGAAAAATTTATTAACACATATTTTCCCGAAGGAGATATTTTTGCAGATGACACGTTTTTCCCTTCTAATACATCATTTATTGTATAATATCTTTTGTGATTTAAGCTTACTGTTGCATTACAATCATTAAAATCTTTTGAATATTCAAAATCAGCTGCCAGTTTTAAGTTCTCGTTAGTAGTAATAGTTTTAATGGCAAGTTTATGATTTCCTAAATTCAATTTTAACTCAATTTTGTTATTTTTTAAGTCAGCTTTCTTTTTTGTTTTTACCAGCTCATCATCAACATAAACTTCATAATAAGCATTTAGGGTAAGATTTAAATTACCTTTTGTCCATCTGTCAACAGATAAAAAACTTGTAAACAAAATTAGATTATTACTATCGGGATTATTCAAAACTATGCTATCTTCAGCAATATTAACAGTTTTCCACATAAGTGATTTATTGTTAAAATCAACCTTAGTATTGGTTAACAGATTGACTTCATTATAAGTTTTTCCTTCAATGTTTTTAACAGTTGAAAAAGCCGGTAAATTAATTTTTTGAGGATTTGTAATATTCCACTTTTTGAGTTCAACATTTTTTTGTGCCCATAACAATTGAACAAAAATTGTAAGAATGAAGATAATGCTTATTTTTTTCATAGCTGATATTTTAATTTTTGCAAGTTAATCAAACGAAATTATTTTGGGAAGTCGTTTTTTTTGCAATTTATTACTAACCAAAAAGGTTTTGTCGTATATTATTTTTTAGTCTTACTATATAATTCCATTATAAGATCCCAATTTTCATAAGTGCATTTTAAATCAGCATATGAAAGTTTGTTTTGAGAAAGAAAATCTTTTAAGAATATTGAATTTATTTTGTTTTGAGAATTATCTTTTTCAATCATACTAAGAACTGTTGCGCAAGTTAACGAGGGTTTAAGCACTTTATTAAATACCTCGTTAATATTACTAAACTCATTTGCGTTGGCAGCGCTATCTGCAATGGTCATTCGTGCTTCTTTATTTAAATCTTGAACTTTAAGAGTGTCGTAATCCTGTAATGCAGTAAATGTTTTAAGGGCATTTTGAATAATTGTTTTAGACAAAAAACGATCTTCAATTAGCACATCTTTTAAATCATTTAAAGTCTGTTCAGGGAATTCGGTGGGTTTTACAAATTCACTTTTTTCTTTAGTTGGCAATTCTACATTTTGACCTTTATTTAAAATTTTAACTTTTGAGACGATTGATTTTGCTATTTCGTCGTCGAATATTTTTTCGGGAGCCGCTACGTTAAAACTAATAATATTTACTCCATCATAAATTAACCAAACACGAGAAGTTTTCATCTCATTTTGCATAAATTTTTGTATTCTCGTAACAGCAGGCATTCCATCAACTGTTGTTTCGGTAATATCACCAATTTGTTCAAAATCTTTATTAAAGGCATCGTAAATATTACTTGTATTTTCTTCTTTAAACGAAAATAAGCTATATTTTTCATCATTACTTGCGCCATATTTGCTAATAGTCCAATCACCCGTTAATTCAACGCTTAAGTATTTATTGCTAAAAATTTTTGTTGTTGCATTGTCGGTTTTTTCTGTTTGTTCAGAAGTTGTTTTATCAGATTTATCTCCACCACAAGACCATAAAATTACTGATAAAGAAAAAATAGTTAATATTAATGTTAGCTTTTTCATTTTAAATCCCCTCTTTTTTAATTAATAAAATTGTTTGTTTTTATTGCTATTATTCTGATTGTCAACAATATTTTGCTTAAAGTTATTAATTATTAACGAATTTTCAAATTGGTTAATAATATTTCATTCGTTTGTTTTTTTTGATGGACGTGTTTACAAATAATTTTTTTAGTGGTAGTTATTTCAATTTCACAAGTGGATGATTTAATCCATTCACTTCATTTTTGACAACTGCATATTTATCTATGCTCTTAAAAAGTTGAGTAAGAGTTTTAAATCCGTAAGTTCTTGGGTCAAAACTTGGGTCAATTTTTCTAAGAGACAATCCAACTTTAGCGATATATACCTCATCCTCCTCATTAACAGATATTTCAAAAGCCTTGTCAATAACACTGATGTCAAGTTCTGGAAATTTTCTTTTTGTTGCCGATTTTTTAGTGGGCTTTTGATTAACTGTTTTAAGTTGACTATTTTTCTTTGTATCTATTTTTTCAGATTCTTTTTCTCCTAATACTTCCGATTCAGATATTAAATTTTCAGTGAAAGTAAAAACTTCACAAGAATTTACAAATGCTATTGGTGTAGTCTTTCGTCCAATACCCATAACAAAAAGCCCTTCTTCTCTAATTCTTTTAGCAAGTCCTGTATAGTCACTATCACTGGAAACAATACAGAAGCCATCAACACTATGACTATGTAATATATCCATAGCATCAATAATAAGAGAACTGTCAGTTGAATTTTTTCCTGTAGTATATGAGAACTTTTGTATTGGATTAATTGAGTATTGATTAATTATTTCTTTCCAGCTATTCATTTGCGGAGTTGTCCAATCTCCATAAATTCTTCTAACGGTAGCCTTCCCATATTTCGAAACTTCTTCGATAAGTTCCTTAATTAATTTTGATTGAGCGTTGTCACCATCAATCAATACTGCGATATTAAATTTTGATTCATTCATTGTTTTGAAGTATTATTGTTTTGAAATGCAAGAAATGTAAAAGGAATCCACAAAACTGCGTCTTTATCAATTAAATAATTATATTTTGCTTAAATTTATTAATTATTAACGAATTTTCAAATTGGTTTCATAAGAAATTAAACAAGCATTTTTTCAAATTCATAATTTTTATGAACTGTTAATATTATTTATGATATTTGTAGATAAAAGATTTTGGCAGAAAGAATATAATAAGACAAAAATAAATAAGATGAAAAAAATAGCATTATTCCCCGGCTCCTTCGATCCAATAACCATTGGACACGAATCAATAGTAAAACGTGCTTTGCCTATTTTCGACAAAATAATTATTGCAATAGGATACAATGCAAATAAAAAAGGATATTTTACGTTAGAAGATAGAATAAAATGGATTAAACAGGTTTTTGAAAATGAGCCAAGGGTAAGTGTTACCGATTATGATGAATTAACTGTAGATTTTTGCAAAAAAGTTAATGCTAAGTATATTCTAAGAGGTTTGCGAACTTCAATTGATTTTGAATATGAGCGTTCAATTGCACAAATGAACAAAGCTATGACAGATATTGAAACTTGGTTTTTGTTAACAACACCGGAAACAACAGCTGTTAATTCAACCATTGTTCGCGATATTATTCGTCACGGTGGAGATGCACGTTTGTTTTTGCCTGAAGGCATAAAAATTAACAAACAATGATAACCGTTCATGGTTTTAGATAAATTGCATATAGAACTGAATGCTTAAATTGTTACATTGTTTTATTGCCGGTTTTATTAATTGGAACTGTTATATTTGCTGACAAATAACAATTTAGCAATATAATAACTTGACAATTTTTAGTTTAATAATTTAAAGTAATGTATAAACGTTTACAATTTTTAATACTTTCTTTTTTACTCTTTTCAATAAATTTGTATAGTCAAAATGTAACAATTAGTGGCAATGCTCCTACATATGCTGGCGACAGTTTATTTTTTTATACATATTCTGATTTAATTACTTATAAAGAAAAAAAAATCTGCGAGTGTAAAGTTAGTCAGAATGGTAAATTTTTGTGCAAATTTGATGTTGATAAAACGAAA
>QMPG01000111.1 GCA_003648455.1 Bacteroidota bacterium | reverse complement strand
GGGTTTACCGCTTTACTTTCCGCTATCCATCGCTAATTCATGCAATTCACTTCGTTTTTGCATGAATAAAGCGGGTTAATTTAAGAACACTCAAAAATCAAACAATCAAATAATCCAATAATTTAATAAATAATCAATTCAAACCGACGCTTCCAGGTCTTTCAGACGCTGGAAGGTCTACTAATGAACCCAACTTTATACTTTAAACTTAAACGTATCCCATAACTGCATAAACAATATAACCTGTTACTTCGTGAATTAGTAAATTCCATGAGTTAAAAGTAGTATGATTTGGAATAAATAAATGGTCGAAAAGATATTTTCTTTGTCCGGCATAGCGGTCGGTTGGGTAGATATCGACTTTTAATCCTGCTTTATCGAAACATCCTTTTGCGCGTCGCATGTGAAAGGCTGAGGTTATGAGCAAACAGGTAACGGGTTGTTCTTTATTAAGCAAAATTTTGGCAGTAAATTCTGCGTTTTCTCTTGTGTTTCGTGAGTTTGTTTCTGTAATTATATCTTCTTGGTGAATACCGATTTGTATTAAATAGTTTTTTAAGTCTATCGATTCGCAATATTCTTTGTTTATAATGCTGCCACTACCACCGCTAATAAATATTTTTTTTATTCTTTTTTGTTTATACAATCTAATTGTTTGTAAAAGTCTGTCGCTACTTCGCATGAAATTTAAACGTTTATACTTTGTGTCGGGAGCTGTCATTCCGCTTAGTAAAATACCATAGTCATACGATTGCTTTAGCTCGTAGTCTTGCACTGCGTTAATTTCCCATGCTCGCATAAATTCATCCAAAATAAACGAGTTTGAAAAAAACAGCAATAAAGAGATTGAAGCTATTAAACATTTTTTTTTAACTTTTGTTTTCTTTGCAAACAATGAGATTAATAGCAATGCAATAATCCAAACTATTGGAGTTATTGTGAAAAGAAGCAATTTTGAAAAAAAGAAAAACATTTTTTATTAAAATTTTAAATCGATTTTAAAATTCAAATATATTAAAATTATGAAAGAATAATACATGAATCCACTACGAAAAGTACATTTTCGTCATTACGATTTACCAACGGGCGGAGAAGCAATCCTTATATATTGATTTCCAACAGATTGCTTCGGGCTTTGCCCTCGCAATGACGGCTATAAAGTTTTTTCATAGTGGACACATACATTGCTTAATAAATTACTTTTTTTGACTTATTATTTAACATACAAATTACACCCAAAAAAATAATATTTTATTTATCTTTGATTGGTGAATGGTGATTAGTAATTAGTGAGTTGCAAACTTTAAACAATTATTTTTTTATGAGTAGAAATAGAATAGATATTCATTGTCATTTGTTTAGTAAACAAACTTTATCGCGAAAAATTTTTTCCTTGCTCATCAAACAATTAACAAAAGTTTCGTTGCCTGAAATTAATGTGAGAAAAGCAGGACTTAAACATTTTTATAAAAACATTGATATTTTTGAAGTTGAATTTGATAAGATATCTAAAATAAATTATTTTCTTAAAATAGGATTTAATAATGATATTGAGCATATTTATAAAAAACTTCAGCAGGTAGAAAAGAATTATATTATTGCACCATTAACTCTTGACCTCGATTTTTGTTTTAACGATGATTTAAGCTTAGAGCTAAAGAACAAAAATGACGATAAATTATTAACTGAATTCAAAGCAATAAAATCGGCTCTTGATACAAATATTAAAAATGCCACTCTCGATTTAAAAAAATATTTCACATTATACATACGAAATAAAAATATTAGTATTGAAGAGCATACAAATTCACGTATCAAAAAAATTAGAAAGACCAAAAGAGAATTTGACGATTTGATAAATAAATTAGAAAACGAAAAGCTTTCTTTTATTGAAAATGATTATAAATACGATGCCAGTTTTTATTCACAAATAGAACAGATTAAGCAGTTAAAACAAAACGAAAAATATACCGATAAGATTTTCCCGTTTTTATCGGTTGACCCGCGACGCAAAAATATTTTACAATTTGTTAAACAAAATGTAGGCAAGAATAAAACTTTTCATGGTGTTAAAATTTATGCACCAACAGGCTATTCCCCAACCAATCCTGTTTTGTTTGGAGACGAAAATAATAACGACTGTGTTTATAAATATTGTGAAGAAAATGCTATTCCAATCACAGCTCACTGTTCAGATGCAGGTTTTGCAACATTTGCCAATAAACTTAATATTACCGGTGAAATTTACAAATATAAAGAGATTGTTCGTGTTGATGATTTTGAATTATACTTTAAATATAGTGTTGTTAAAGATGGATTAAAAGCCGTTGAGGAGCGTGCCGAAATTTTAAATCATCCATTATTGTGGGAGCAAGTATTGCAAAAATTTCCAAATCTTTATCTTAATCTGGCACACTTTGGCGGTAAAAATGATGAGTGGAGGCAGCATATTGTTGATTTAATGAGCAAATACAAAAATTTATATACCGATTTGTCCGGAATCTATTCTAAAGATTTATTGATAAAAATAAGGAATAATTTTTTTAAAAAATTACCTGATAATATTAAGAATAAAGTCATGTATGGTTCCGATTATTATATTGTTACCATATTTGAATCTGATTTTGAAAAATATTTAAACAATTTCGAAAAAGTTTTTAGCAGTGCCGATTTCGATAAGTTAACGATTGATAATCCGTCAAGATTTTTATTTGAGAGGTAGTTTATTTAGTCGCTTAGCGGCTTAAACTAAACTAGCTTAAACCTGCCAGGTTTTTTATAAATCAGATTACTAGTGATTTAAGTCTAAGACTTTTAATTGCCCAAACCTGGCAGGTTTCTTTATTGTTATAACCGCTTAGCGGATTTTCAAAAAACTTTATTAACTTTAAACTTTACAAACTTTTAACTTTACATACTAACTTCATGAAAGGTTTTTTATATAGTGTTACCGATTTTTTATATAATAAATATCAACAAAAAATTTCCGATTTTACAATAGTATTTCCTAACAGGAGAGCCGGAGTTTTTTTTACAAAATATTTATCCCAAATATCAAATAAAACAATGTGGATGCCGCAAATTATTACAATTAATGAATTTGCGCAAAAGCTATCTAATCTACAATTGGCAGATAAGTTAACATTAACTTTCGAATTATATAAAAGTTATAAAAAGGTTTATAAATCATCTGAGAATTTCGACGATTTTTATTCCTGGGGCGAAATGCTTTTAAACGATTTTGACGATGTTGACAAATATTTGATTAACACCGATGATGTTTTTCAAAATATTTCATCAATAAAAGACTTAGACTTTAATTTTGATTATTTATCTGACGAACAAATAAAAGTATTAAAACAATTTTTTGCCAATTTTCACGATGGTCAAATCACAGATAAGAAAGAGAGTTTTTTGAAAATCTGGAATGTCTTAAATCCAATTTATAAAGATTTTAACAAGAATTTATCAGAGAAATTAATTGCCTACGAAGGAATGATTTATAGGCAAATGGCAGAAAAAATTAAAAATAATACTATTGAAATTAAATCTGAGAAGATAATTTTTATTGGTTTCAATGCTCTTAATAATTGCGAAAAAAAATTGTTTAAATTTTTGCAAAATAATAAGCTCGCCGAGTTTTTTTGGGATTATGATAATTATTATACAAAAACAAACAAACAACACGAAGCAGGATTGTTTTTGCGAAACAATATAAATGAATTTATGAATGATGAATTTGTTTATAATTTTGATAATCTCAACTCAAATAAAAATATTGAATTTATATCATCACCATCCGATATTGCTCAAACTAAGTTGATTAGCAAAATATTAGAAGAGAATAATTTCGTTGCAGATAAAACAGCAATTGTTTTGGCAGACGAAAATTTGTTGATGCCTCTGCTGTTTTCTCTCCCCGATAATATTAGTGAAATTAACGTAACAATGGGTTATCCATTAAAAAATACACCTGTTTTCAGCTTAATAAAACATATTATTAGTCTGCAAAAAAACGCCAAGAAAGATAAAAACAACAACACGGTTTTTTATCATGAAGATATTTCAAATATCTTAAATCATCAATATATAAATTATGATGAGCAAGGCGATGAAGAGAATATTATTGACAAGAGAAAAGTTTACCGCTCATTAAATAATTTACAAAATCCGGTATTGGCTAAAATTTTTGTAAAGATTGATGACTTAAGCGATTTTTCAAATTATATTACCGAAGTTTTATACGAGGTTTTTCAAAACATCACAAAAGACAACGTAGATAAAAACTCATTAAATCTCGAAATAGAATATATCTATCATATTTTTATTGCTGTTAAGCGCTTAAACGAGATAATTGCAACAGAAAAAATTGAGTTGAAAATTGAAACATATTTCAAGCTGTTTGATAAAGTAATTCAGTCGTTGAGTGTTCCGTTTACCGGCGAGCCTTTGGCAGGATTACAAATAATGGGAGTTTTAGAAACTCGTGTTTTAGATTTCGAAAATATTATTATTCTTTCGATGAACGAAGGCGTTTTGCCAAAAAGCGGTATTGCATCATCGTTTATTCCTTATAATATCCGCAAAGGATTTGGCTTGCCAACAATTGAAAATCAGGATGCTGTTTATGCTTATTATTTTTATCGCCTAATTCAGCGTGCCCAAAATATTTTCATGGTTTATAATACGCAAAGTAGCGGTATTAATGCAAACGAAAAAAGTCGCTTTTTATATCAACTTAAATATGAACATGATTTTAATATTGTTGAAAAAAATTTAACTTTCGACATTGGAGTTAACAAACCAAAAGAAATTATTGTTAAAAAAACGCCCGAGATTATTAATAAACTTAATTTATATCTGTCATCAGACGAAAGTCGAAAAGCTTTCTCCCCAAGTGCTTTAAATGTTTATAAAAGTTGCAGCCTGAAATTTTATTTCAAATATTTAGCCGAATTAAAACAAGCCGACGAAGTTGTTGAAGAAATTGACGCAATGCATTTTGGGAGCATAACACACGAAGCAATACATTTGCTTTATCAGAATTTTAAAGATGATAAAATACTTGTTACGAAAGATGAGTTAGAACAATTATTTAAAAATAAAACTTTAATAAATAGTGCAATAAAAAAAGCGTTTAACACTCAGTTTTATAAACAAGACGAAGATGCAGATGTTGAGATAAAAGGTAAAGATTCTCTCATATTTGAGATAATAAAAAGATATGTGAATAAAATTATTGAAACAGATAAAAACAGATTCTCACCATTTAGCATCGTCGATTTAGAAAAAAGTGTAAACTATAAATTTCCTGTTTTTATTAATAACGAAAAAAAATATGTTAATCTATATGGAAAGATTGACCGCATTGACCAAATTAATAATTCAATTCGTATAATTGATTATAAAACAGGGGCAGAGCATAACACCTTTTATGATGTTGAAGAAATTTTTGATGATGAGAAATCGGCAAAAACTCACGAGATTTTTCAAATTTTTATGTATTCAATGTTATACAAAAAGAATTTAAAACCCAATATAAATATAGAGCCGTGTTTATTGTATATAAAAAAATTATACGATAAAAATTTTAATATCAATATAACTCAAAAACAGAACAGAAAGATTATAAATGTAATTAACTCTTACGATTTTGTTTCAGAAGATTTTGAAAACAAGTTGAGCAATTTAATTACTAATATTTTTGATGAGAACAATAATTTTGAACAAACGGAAGATATCGACAGATGCAAATATTGTGAATATGCAGATATTTGTAAAAGAAATTAATTTTTTTATTATGTTTGTTCACTTATTTAGTTTAAAGATTAAAGTACAAAGTTAAATGGTTGCAATCTAAACACTGCTACTGTTCTTTAGGATTTGTAAGTCAAAAGAGCGAAGTATTTATTGTCATTGCTAACAGACTGTCCCGAAAATCGGAAATAGTGAAGCAATACCTTTGTTTTGAGTCAATAGATTGCTTTAGATTTCATCTTCGAAATGACATCTGTGAAGTCTTTTCAGAGCTGACATCTGTTTGAGATATAAATTTAAAAATAAAATGAATAACTATTTCCAACATATTAAAGTATTACTAAAACGATTATTAATAGTGCTTGTGCTTTATGTTGCTACTCGACTGTATTTTTATATTTTGAATTTTAATTTTTTTAGCTCTGTAGAATTTGTTCCTTTACTGAAAATGTTTTTCTATGGAATACGTTTCGATATTTCAGCAATTGCATACACAAATATGTTAATTATTATCCTGCATGTAATTCCCGGAAATTTTAAAAATAATAAAACATATCAGCTGATAAACAAAATTCTTTTTGTTGTAGTTAATTCAATAATGCTTGCTACAAATTTTATCGATTCTAAATTTTTTGAATTTGAAGAGAAAAGACTTACTTCCGATATTTTTTCTCCTGTTTGGCTCGGAAAAGATACTGCAGATCTAATTCCGCAATTTATACATGACTATTGGTATATTATTCTAAGCTGGATTATTACAGTTTTTATACTTATTTATTTTTACCCAAAAATAAAACAAGTTTCTGATAAAGAGACTATTAAAGGTAGGAGAGGAGTTCTGAAATTGTTTTATCAGTCAGTTATTTGCATTATATTATTAGGAGTGACAACAGTGTTTGCTCGAGGTGGGTTTCAGCTTAAACCTTTGCGAATAATTACTGCTGCAAAATATGCAAACTCAAATAATGTTTCATTAGTGCTAAACAGTCCTTTTACATTATTAAAAACAATGGGTAAAAACGATATTAAGATTCAAAATTATTATACTAAGCAAGAGCTAAATAAAATTTTTAATCCGGTAAGACAATATAAAAGCGATTCGTCTTTTCGAAAAATGAATGTTGTAGTTTTTATATTAGAAAGTTTTGGGAAAGAATATATTGGATCGCTTAATAATAATAAAGGATATACACCTTTTTTAGATTCGTTGATTAGCAAAAGTCTGGTTTTCGATTATGCTTTTGCAAACGGGAAAAAATCAATTGAGGCAGTGCCATCTGTTTTAGCGAGTATTCCTGCTTTAATGAATAACCCTTTTATAACATCGAACTATTCTTCAAATAAAATTAATAGTCTTGCAAGCATCTTAAACAAAGAAGGTTATTACTCTTCTTTTTTCCATGGAGGAAATAATGGAACTATGGGTTTCGATAATTTTACCATGATGGCAGGAATACAAGATTATTACGGAAAAAACGAATATGACCGCGAAGGCGATTATGATGGTAATTGGGGCATTTTTGATGAGCCTTATTTGCAATATTATGCACGAAAATTATCTGAATTTCAGAAACCATTTTTTTCTTGTTTGTTCACTTTGTCGTCACATCATCCTTACACAATTCCGGAAAAATATAAAGATAAGTTTGCAAAAGGAGAGCTAATTAATGAGCAAAGTATTTCTTATGCTGATTATTCGCTAAAACAATTTTTTAAAACAGCATCAAAACTACCGTGGTATAAAAACACATTATTCGTTTTTACTGCGGATCATACAGCGCAAGCATATAAAAAGTTTTATAAAAACAAGCTTGGCAGATATTCAATTCCAATTATTTATTTTTGCCCTGATGACACATCTTTAAAAGGAATAAATCATA
Source organism: Bacteroidota bacterium (assembly GCA_003648455.1). Next base: position 1,472 of record QMPG01000111.1, on the reverse strand, counting down.
CTATAACACAGCAGGCAGACATTATGCCTTCAGTTTTAGATTATTTGAATTATAACAAGAAATTTATTGCATACGGAAATAGTGTTTTTGATACTACAGCCGACCATTATGCCGTTAATTATATGAATGGAATTTATCAGTTTGTTAATAAAGATTATACATTATTACACGATGGGAACAAAATTTTAGGTTTATACAATATTAAAAATGATAAATTATTAACAAAAGATATTAAAACAAGCTTACCGCAAATTGCAAAAAAATTAGAAAATAAATTAAAAGCAATTATGCAATCTTATAATAATCGACTGATTAATAACGACTTAGTTATTCGAGATAAAAAATAATAATGAAGAAAATTTTTTTTATAATAAATCCGGTATCAGGTGTAGGAAAGCAAAAAATTGTTGAGAAAAACATTGATAAATATTTAGATAAGAAGAAGTTTGCTTACGAGATAAAATATACCGAAAAAGCAAAACATGCAATTAAGATTAGTTCCGAAGCTGCCGGTAAATTTGATATTGTTACAGCAGTTGGTGGCGATGGTTCAGTTAATGAGGTTTGTAAGGGTTTAATTAATTCAAGTTCAGCTTTAGCAATAATTCCAACAGGCTCTGGTAATGGTCTTGCTAGATATTTAAACATACCTTTAAAAATTGATAAAGCAATTAAATTAATTAATCAAACATACATTAAAAAAATCGACACTGCTGAAATAAATAACGAAAAATTTGTAAACGTTGCCGGAATAGGTTTTGATGCCCATGTTAGTCATATCTTTGCTAACTATGGCAAGCGCGGTCCTTTGCCTTATGTTAAAATTGCTGCCGAAGAATTTCCTAATTACAGAGCACAAAAATATAGAATTTTAATTGATGATAAATTAATTTACAGAAAGGCTTTTTTAATAAGTTTTGCTAATTCTTCACAATTTGGAAATAATGCATATATTTCTCCCGAGGCAAAGATTGACGATGGATTAATTGATGTCTGCATTTTTAAAAATTTCCCCATAGTAGAATCTCCTCGTTTAGCTGTTATGCTTTTCGATAAACGCTTAGATAAATCAAAATATATGGAGATTATTAAAGGTAAAGAAATTACTATTACGCACGAAAATTCAATAATAGCACATATCGATGGCGAGCCTGTTTCTTTTGGAAAAGAAATAAAAGTTAAGATAAATCCACAATCATTAAATGTTATTGCCTCTAACAAAGGATTTAATCAAGATCCATTTTACTTAAAAAGGATAAAAAAAATATTGAAATAATTTTTTGCAAAGAAAAGCGATTTAATTTTGTCATTTCGAACTTGTTTCGGAATCCCTTATTCCCTTTGTCATTCCGAACGTATGTGAGGAATCCCCTATTCCCTTTGTCATTCCGAACGTATGTGAGGAATCTCTTATTCCGTTTGTCATTTCGACGTAAGGAGAAATCCCCTGCTATGAAAAAATGAGATTCCTC
>QMPG01000706.1 GCA_003648455.1 Bacteroidota bacterium | reverse complement strand
TTGTTGTAATATTTTTTAACCCCAAATCAATGACGTAATATTTTCCATTTGTAGAAAGTAATTCTTTCCCCTTTATATCAAAGCGAGGAGCAGAATACAAAATATATGATTGGGTAAGGAAATCTAAATATTTGATAATTGTATTATGGGAAATTTTTTTTTGTGAATTGTGGTTTAACTGAGCTGCGATATTTGTCGGTGAAATATAAGAACCGACAGAATCGAAAAGAAAACTAATAATGCGATGTAAATTATGTACATTTCTTAGATTATAACGTTGAGCAATATCCTTAATTATAACTGTATCATATATTGATTGTAAATAATCGTTTACTAAATTTTTATTATTTTGTGAAAGTGTTACTGCTTCCGGAAAACTACTTTCATTTATATATTTTCTAAATAATTGATCGGGATTATTCTGCTCTTTATAAGCCGAAACATACTCTTTGAAAGAATAGGGATGTAGGTTTATTGCAATATACCGTCCTGTTAGTAAAGTAGCGAGTTCACTCGATAATAGGTATGCATTAGAGCCTGTAATATATAAGTCAATGTTTGTTTTGGTGAATAGACTATTTACTAATCTTTCAAAATCATTTATGAGCTGCACTTCATCTAAGAAAATGTAATATCTTAGCTTGGGGTTGATTTTTTCGATTATCTCGTCATAAAGAGTTGTCCAATCAGTAAGGTGCAAATTTTCACGCTCTTCAAAGTTGAGAAAAATTATGTTTTTAGGGGCTATACCACTTGCCAATAATTCAGTTTTAAATGCTTCTAAAAGTGTTGATTTACCGCAACGTCTTATTCCGGTAATGACTTTAATTAAATTTTGATCTTTTAATTGTTTTAGTCGCTTAAGATATAATTTTCTTTCTACCATGTTTCTTTTTGAATAAAAATAAACCCTTAATGACGAAAAAGCAAGAAATACTTACTTTCCGTCATTAAGAAACGCCTTTATGGTTTGTATATAATATATAGGGAGACGTGGTGAATTGAGACATACTCTTTTGCAATTTTTGGTCTGAGCGTTGGCTTCCCGACGGATCGGGACAAGCTGTGTGAATTGCAAATGTGTGCGGTGTTTTTTTATTTTCTATTTTAGCAAACATTCTCATATCTTCGTTTCTCTCTTTTCGCCTTGCAGGTAACGGATTTGGCTATGAGCAGTGCGGGTTTTGTTGTACTTTATTTCCAAATAGTTATGTCGTTTATATTTATTCATTATTTTCAATTTTATCTCGTTTACCCGCATTACTTATAGCCGTTGTTGTAGCTCGTTTTTTTTCATTATTATCTTTTTAAAAATATGTTTTTACTGCAAATTCAAATTGTTCAATGAATATTTTTTTGAAAATGGTAACATTATTTTGTTCATAAAATAACAACATTGCCTTTTTATAATCTACACTATCAACAGTTCGAAACGAAATCGGACAATATTTGTGATTTATCAATATCGCATTACTAACTATTCTTGCTGTTCGTTTATTCCCATCTACAAAAGGTTGAATATATGAAATTAATATCAGTGCTAATATTGCTTGGTCAAAAACATTCTCCTTTTTATTTATCAAATCACACATCAAGGATAATGCTTCCTTAATCTGAAATTCATTATCAAGCGGTCGATAATTGGTTCCCGATATTCCTACTCGTCTTTTTCTCATATTCCTGTCAACATCAAGTTCTTTTGTCAAAATGCTATGAATGTCTTCTATTTTTGAAACGGTTAATGGATATAAATAGTCAGGATTTTCAACTATAAAATCAATTGCATCTTTATGATTTAACAACATAATGGCTTCTTCTTTTGTCTTTCCTGAGGCTGTTTCTTTTTCTTTCAATAATTTCTCAGTTTCCAATAAAGAATAAGTATTACCTTCTATTTGCGAGGATTTCCAACTTAAATCAATAGCTAAGCGTTCTAATTCTTTATTGTATTGATATTCACTTAATTCAGATATGTTTTGAGTAAATTTATCTTGAAGTACAGATAATTTTTCTAATTCGTTTACTGTAAGTAAATTTACATTTGGCAATATATCTGTTAATAACGCAAAATTGAAATTTTCAACTATTGTTCGTTCGTCAATCTCTTTTTCGTAATATCGTTGAATATCAATATTTTCAAATAATTTATAAAAAGGTGAGAGTTGGTATCTAGTTGATTTTCCTTTTCCTGTGGTTGAAATTAAATTTTTAGATACGAGTTTTGATAAAATTCTTTTTATTGTGGCAATACTTTTCTTTTCTTCAATATTTTCTAAAATCTGATTTGAAGAACTTTCGGGGTTACTTTTTAAAAAGTCTAATATTTGTTTTTCAATATTCATTTTTTATCTTTTAGCTCACAAATATAATCTATTCGGCTCATAAAGTCAAACAAAATGAGCTAAATCGTCTTTGCAAATGAGCTACAACGGTTTGAATATGGTACGTGCCGCAGTTTGAAACGATTATTTTTCAGGTTGCCTAATTTTATTTTGTATTCTAAATATCATATTTATAACTAATTGTGGCATGCACTATATTTTTTGTTCTACACTGTTTTCTCATCATCTTCGTATGGTATGTTTTTTTCCATACAATATTTCTTAATTTCAGAATCCTTTTCCATGAAAG
>QMPG01000705.1 GCA_003648455.1 Bacteroidota bacterium | reverse complement strand
CGTGTGTCTTTATCGCTATGTCTCAATAAATTTTGATGTAATTGTTTGATATAATTTTCAGATAAACGAATATTATCATAGTTTTCAAAAATAATTTTCAAAGTATCGTAATATCCAATTACTTCTTGTTCATCTCTTGTTTTCAGTTTTGTTATTTTAACATCATTCAAGAGTTTTTCTATCTCTTTATCTGTTAATGTCCCTCCTTCAATTCGTGTTGATGAGCCAATACTTTCAATGGTTGCAATCTTTCTTAATTCTTTTAGATAAATATTTTCTTGTTTTTCTATAATATTCCATTTCCCTTTATATAAATCAATTTGAGAAATGAAATTTAAAATTTTCTGATTTGTTTGAAAATCAAAATTTAATCTATTTATATACTTATCCATTTGTTATCTGTATTTTATCTGAATACAAAAGTAACTAATCTTATTAAATATCCAAATAATATCTGTATTTTATCTTAATACAATTTCTCTTAATGCACCACAACGGTGGTGGTATGAAATTTTGGGCATTTTAAAAACTACAACTTTTCAATTTACTACATCGTTTATTTATTGTAAGGTACTTGAATTTAGTACTATCTGCCCAATGTTTTCTATTGTGTGTTGTGTGGCGTTTTTATTTGTTCCCAATTATTCGTCCTCCAATTCCAATTGTTAATAAGTAAGCAAAATTTCCAAATTCAGAATTCACTTTGCTTAAATTTGTTAGATAGAATTGATTTCGAATAAAAACACATAGTGTTTTATCATCAAGAAACCATTTGCTTAAATCTACTGCAAAGTTATATCCCCTTACTCTTATTAGGCTTTTAGTCTCTCCTTCAACTTCTTCTGTGAAAAAATAAAATGATCTTCCTATACTTGGTTGAAGTACAATGTCAGATTTTAATAGAATTGAATAAGCGATATTAATATTATTCAAATAAAGTCTTAAATTTTGATCATTTGTTAATTCTTTGTCTAAGTAAGGAATAGTCTCAGTAATATAATTATCATAAGTATATGACATATTACTCGTTCCAAAAAAAATTATATTCTTATAAAATAATGACAATTCAAATCCGATTAGATACTTATTATCTATGACTTCTGAGGTTTTTTTATCATAAGTAACAAATCCAGGTGATAATCTTATACCAGTACCAAATTCTGCTGTTTTATTTCTTAATGATTTTTGTCCATAACTAATTAAAGAAATGCATAAAAAGGTTAAAATCAATAAAGTTTCTTTTTTTAGTAATTTAAATCCCTTTTTATTATACATCCTTACAATTTTTAAAAATATAACTGGTCATAATCTATTTTATCATATTGCACGCGACCCTGTTCAAATGGCACACAACGGTATAGTATATGAGGCGTTGGGCATTTTGGAACACCAACCTTTCAATTTATTATGCCGTTTGTTTTATATTCATAATCTCTTAACTTAACTACTTATTGCCCAATGCCTTATGTGCATTGTTCTGTGGCGTTTTTATCTCTTATCTAATTTATTTTGATTTTCAATATGAACTTTATCATTTAATTTTTTTAATGCTTTCATAAAATCTTTTTCGTTCATTATCAACAATTGATATTCTGATATTTCTCTCAATCGTTTATATCTGTCTGCTTTATCAAGTCCATTGCTTATCATTTCAGCATTTAATGTTTCAAGATTTGATAAAACTGCCAATTCATTTATACTTGCAATATCTCTGATATTCATTCCTTTTTTGGCAAGTTCAGGGTTAGCTTCTCTCCAATCTTTTGCAGTGCATTTGAATAATGCAACATTCAGCAAGTCTGCTTCTTCTGCATATATTAACCACTCTTTGTCGTAATCTTTTTGAGGTAAAATATAATTTTTTATTGCGTCTGTGTGAATATGATAATTTGCTTTACTTAATATTCTTTTGACATTCCATTCAAGGTTATATTGATTACTTTCTATTTCTTTTAACCTTTGAAATTCTCTAATTACCAATAGTTTAAATTCAGGGCTAATCCAAGTTCCAAGTTCAAAAGCAATATCTTTATGAGCGTAAGTCCCTCCATATCTACCTGCTTTGGCTATTATTCCAATGGCATTTGTTCTTTCAATCCATTGTTTAACAGACATTGTAAATCTATTAACACCGGCTTCTTGCATAATTACACCGAATTCGGTGTAATTAAAATTCGGATTATATATTTTTTCCCAAACCCCCAGAAATTCTATCGTATTCTTATTACTCAACCATTTGAAAATCAAACCACCACTTTCCTTATGTTTGAGCATATCTGTCAAACTAATATAATCTTCCTTATTGTGTTGTGTAATGTGGATTATTGTATCTTCAACTTTTATTTTTTTCGTTGTTTTATCCATTAAATTTCTTTTTCTCTCAAAGATAATTCATATTCTATTTATTAAAAAATCAATTTATCAACAAGTTTTATATTTTTCATTCATAACGGTTTGGCTATGCGTAGTGCGGGATTTTGAAATTCCACACTCTCAATTTTCTATTAATTTTATCGATTATTACAATGTTCATATTTCGCACTTTACCCTCACTACGTATAGCCTTTGTTACCCACTGGCATTCTTTGTTCTCATTCATCTTATCTTTCAAATTTGCTACAATTTTCATTT
>QMPG01000704.1 GCA_003648455.1 Bacteroidota bacterium | reverse complement strand
ACTCGTAATATTTTTGTTTTATTTTATTCTAAGCTTAGCTGGGGCACAAGTAAGGCGCTTGTGCCGGTTGGTGGTAGCGGGTAGAAAAAAGCGTAGATAAAATCTACGCTTAGCTGAGGATTCTAGGTGAAATCGATGCAGTAGCAAAAGATTTTGTATATTTAAAAAATTACAATTTTCTGTTTTAAAAATCACTCATCATTATCAATAAATTCCAGATTACGTTTTAAACCGGAATATTTTGTCCTCAAAATCGGAGAATTTTTAAACCGCTTTTTAAACTCTTCTTCAGAAATTGAATACCAATCATCTTTGGTCATATTTAGCAATTTCTTGTCTGGCAAAAATTCTTTAATAAGGTTCTCAACAATATTTTGATTCCATGGGCAAACATCCTGACATATATCACAACCAAAAAGCTGATTATTAAATTCCCCCTTAAATTCTATTGGTATCTCTTCTTTATTTTCAATTGTTAAAAAAGAAATACATTTATTGGCATCAACAACATAGGGTTCAACAATAGCATTTGTGGGGCAAGCATCAATACAACGGGTGCATTTACCACAATAATCTTTAATTTGTTGGTCGTATTCCAAATCGATGTTAATAATAATTTCACCTATAAAAACAAAGGAGCCATGCTTTTTTGTGATTAAATTTGAATTTTTACCTATCCAACCCAAACCGCTCTTTTTCGCCCATGCTCGGTCTAAAACAGGTGCACTATCAACAAAAATACGAGCTTCTGCATGTTCAATATTATCATTTATAAATTGGAATAATTTTTTCAGTTTGTTTTTAATAACAAAATGGTAATCGTTGCCATAAGCATATTTCGAAATCTTTGGAGAATTTTCAGCTTGTTTTTCTTCTGAATAATAGCTTAACAATACAGAAATTATTGATTTTGCACCATCAACAAGCAAACGAGGGTCTAAGCGTTTCTCTTTATTACGTTCCATATAATGCATTTCTGCATTATGTTTGTTATCAATCCATTTATTGAAATAAGCAGCATCATCAGAAAGAAAATCTGCCGCAGAAATACCACAATCGGTAAAACCAAGACGCTTTGCCTCGTTTTTTATCATTTTACTGTGTTTCTGTTTCAAAAGATTTTGTTCCAAAATATTACAGAATCAAAAAAATGAAGTTTGCGAATTAAAATCAATTTTACCGAAATGTTTGTATGCTTTATCCGTCACTTCTCTTCCACGAGGTGTTCGTTTAATAAAACCTTCTTGTATTAAAAATGGCTCATAAACCTCTTCAATTGTTCCCCCATCCTCGCCAACAGCTGTTGCAATTGTTGAAATACCAACAGGACCGCCACCAAACTTGTCTATTATTGTAAGTAAAATTTTATTATCCATCTCGTCCAAACCGTACTTATCAATATTTAAAGCTTCTAAAGAAAAATGGGCTATTTTAATATCAATAGAACCATTGCCTTTTACCTGAGCAAAATCCCTCACTCTTTTTAACAAAGCATTTGAGATTCGTGGTGTTCCTCTACTTCTCGAAGCCAGCTCATTAACAGCATCTTCGTTAATTGGCACATCTAATATTTTAGCCGACCTTTTAACAATTTTTTGAAGCACCTCAGAATTATAGTATTCGAGATGACAATTAATGCCAAAACGAGCACGTAAAGGGCTTGTTAAAAGTCCAGAACGAGTTGTGGCGCCAATAAGAGTAAAAGGGTTTAATTTAATTTGTATTGAGCGTGCATTAGCTCCTTTGTCTATAACAATATCGATTCTAAAATCTTCCATAGCCGAATATAAATATTCTTCAACTACAGAATTTAAACGATGTATTTCATCAATAAAAAGCACATCATTTTCACCCAGACTTGTCAATATTCCTGCCAAATCACCTGGCTTTTCCATAACCGGACCGGATGTGACTTTAAAATTAACCTCTAATTCATTTGCAATAATATTGGCAAGAGTTGTTTTTCCTAAGCCGGGAGGTCCATGTAAAAGTACATGATCTAAAGCGTCTCCTCTAATCTTAGCAGCCTGAATAAAAACCTTTAAATTTTCAATAATTTGACTTTGACCATTAAAGTGTTCAAAGCACAATGGTCTTAATTTATTTTCAAATTCTTGATCATTTTCAGGAATATTATTATCTCTTATATCAAACTCTTCTTCCATTAATAAAATATTTCAGATGTAGATATTCAAATTGTTATGTCCAAAATTAAATAAAAATACCCGCAAGAAAAAAATCTTACAGGTATTAATTTCAAAATGAAAAATAATTATTCTTTTTCTTGCTTTATTAACTCTTGCTTCTTACTTAACTCCTGAATTACCTTATCATAGATATTATTTAATTTATCCGGGTTTATTGAATAATATTTGATACTTTCATCAAATTGCGATCTGGTATATCCATGCTTTTTTAAAACAGAAGAGTAGTACTTAACAATCTTTTTAGTTTTTGTTCTTTTGTTGATATGCTTAATACCAATTGTTGCATCGGTCAAATGTAAATCATAAATAATCTCAACCATCTTTGCTTCAGGGATTATTCCTTCTTCAACTGGCTTTTCAGTTTTGTTTTCACAAGCAGTAAACAATAAAACCACGCTGAGTAAATAAAATTTAAAAATATTTTTT
>QMPG01000703.1 GCA_003648455.1 Bacteroidota bacterium | reverse complement strand
TAACTAATTGTAAATTAAGCAAATAGCCGCATAACGAATCTACTTTGCAACTGATCGCATCAGCGTCAGATTGCAAGTAGGTGTTGGACTAACTCAATAGTTCGGAGAGATTCTTTTATATTGGAATTTGCTAATTGGTGATATTTGATTGAAAAGAAGATACTCGAGTAGAATTTTTGATTATTTTGTAAAGATAGGATGTTTTTGTATGTTGACTTATAAAATCAAGCCTTAAAATTTGGATTGTAGGTTTATCCAAATGAAAATCAATATTTTGAACGTAGTTTGGCATCATCAAAATCTCTTGTTTTTTGTATTTTGATTAAAATTTTCTGCAATGTTAAAAACTGTTGGAAAATAAAATTCTACAGGTGGTGCTCTATTCCTGTTGGTCATAGTAATAAGTATCATTTCTTTGCCACATTTTGGACATTTAAAAACATTTTTTTTGTTATTATCTTTCTGAATATCTGCTTTCAATAATAATTGAAGAAGATAAAGAGTTGATTTTTTCTTTGGATGTAGTAGTCCAAAATAACGAACTTTCTGAAAACCTTTTGGTAATGTATGTTGTAGAAACCGACGAATAAACTCCATAGCAGGTAATGATATTGTATCATAATTTTTTGTATTATTGTTTTTATAACGAAAAGTTATTTTTCCGTTTTCATCAGATAAAATATTTTTATTAGAAATTGCAGTTCGATAGATATACTTTGAAAGATATTTTAAAGAATTGATTCCATTGCCAACATTTCTAATATCTACAACCCAGTTTTTATCCCATATTTTTGGTGTAACATAGAGATTGTTTTTTTCGAGGAGTGCAATTAGTTTTCCTCTGTATTTTTTTATTAATGGGTTGCAGTGTACCAAATGTTTATTTTTCGGAAATAATATGTTATTATTTGATATGGCAATTCCCGGTACAATATAGTGAATATGTGGATGGAATATAAGATTGGCAGCCCAGGTTTGTAAAATACCAATCATTCCGATTTGTCCTCCAATAAATCGTTTGTCCATGGCGATTTTGCGTAAACTTTCGGATGATGCTTTAAACAAAATATTGTAGCATTTTTTCTGATTGCTACGAAATATTGTTCTCAATTCTTTCGGAATGGTAAAAGTAACCATAAAATATTTAACAGGTAGTAATTGTTTCATTTGTTTTGAAAGCCAATTAGTTGCCTGATTATTTTGACATTTTGGACACATCCTGTTTTTACAAGAATGATAACTATAATGAAAATCTTTACAGTTATCGCAAAACCAGGTTTGTCCACCTCGTTCTTTTGTTCTGCAAGATAATATGTCCTGAATGGTTTTTTTATGCCCCGGAAGCATTTTATCCCAATATTTAGTAATATATTCTGGTAAATATTTTATTAAAATCATTTCAAGGGTTATCATAAATCAGCCATTACTTTGTTGATTAATTTTATAGGTTCTTGAAGGGATATATTAATTAATTTCAAATATACCATTGTGGTTCTTGGATCACTATGCCCCAGGTATTCCTGAACATAACGCATACTGACGCCTGCTTCCAAAAGGTGGACTGCATAGGAATGGCGAAGATTGTGCACTGAGGCATGTTTGAGTATTTTTGTTTTTTGTAATGCTTTGTGAAAAGCAGTTTGAATGCTGGGATAAGGCAATGATTTTTCTGCTGTAGGCATATGAATCTGACCTCGTCCAGGAGCAGGAAATAATAACTTTGAATTTCTATGAGTTCGCCAATGTTCTCTGAATATTTCCAGAGTTCTTTTGGGGAGTGGAACAAACCTATCTTTATTACCTTTGCCATTACGGATATGAACAAACATTCTGTCAGAATCAATATCTGCGTTTTCTAGATGCGTACCCTCTTGCAATCGAAGGCCAAGAGAGTAGATTCCAATCAGGCAAACACGATGATAATCCATTTTGACATTATCAAAAATGGTTTTGACTTCTTTTTTACTTAGAATAGATGGAAGTTTGTGTTCTCTTTTGGGACGAGCTAGTTTAAAAATATTCCATTCTTTTAGAAGACTTTTCTCGTAGAAAAATTTGATCCCACATAAAGCGATAGTACAAGTAGCAGCAGCCCATTTACGAACATCTTTGTTGTAGAGAAAGTATTGCCTGATTTCTTCTTCTGTAATCTTGTCTGCTGGTTTGTTGTAATGCTTTTCTAATTGTCTAACAGATCTGGTATATCCATCAACTGTTCGTTGACAAAAACCATGAAGTTCCATGTCTTCAATAAAACGTTGAATGTGTTTTTGCATAACAATTCCTCCTTTGTTATTATTATTCAAATTATTAATTTAAATGGAATTGTTTTTACGAAGAGGGATCTATTGATGTTTGCACTGCCGCTTAGCGGCTTAGTTCAACAATTTGATGGAGAATAACCGCAAGAACTCTCCGGTAAATTTTAGATTTTTAGACTTTTTAAGAGTCTTTTGAGATTGGATAGATTTTGGGATTTTACTTGCGGTATCTCATCACTGTCCGTTAGCAGATAAAAAACGATTTGCAGTAGACCTATATATAGACTATATTTAGTTAATTATTAATAGAAAGATAAATACTATGAAAGCAAGTGAATCTGTTAAACCTATAAGTTATCTAAAAGCAAATGCAG
>QMPG01000110.1 GCA_003648455.1 Bacteroidota bacterium | reverse complement strand
TGGCACTGTTGGTCCTGTTAGCAATTTTGCATTAGTTCCCACTGCCGGGAAATGGCTATTGTCTTTTATGATGTTAATTGGTAGATTGGAACTTTTTTCTGTAATTATTTTATTCTCTCCTGCTTTTTGGGAAAAATAAAAAAGCCTTCTTTTTAGCTACAAAAATATAATTTGAGAAGAATTATCACTCAATCTTATATTTCATTTTTTTAACCAGACATTTAACCCGAAAAATTAATAATTTTTCTACGTTTAAGAATTACCAACAAATTTGGTGTTTTTAATAAGCCCAAATTTGGGTGCTTCTAATGAGGGGTTTACCGTTTTACTTTCCACTATCCATCGCTAATTCATGCAATTTACTTCGTTTTTGCATGAAAGCGGGTTAACTAAAAAATCTCCAAAAGGTCAATTAAAGATTTTATTTCATAAGTTGGTTTCTCATCATGACTTTTCTTATGAGGGTTAAAATAAACCTGATCAAGTCCAACTTTTTTTGCTCCTATTATATCAACATTTAAATCATCTCCTATCATAATGCTTTCACTTTTTTTGGCATTAACAGTTTTCAAAGCATACCTGAAAATTTCCGGTTTTGGCTTTTGTGTGCCGACATCTTCAGAGCAAATTAATTTTGTAAAATATTTTTCGAGATTACAATTTTTAAGTTTAGTAGTCTGCACTTGTCTAAAACCATTAGTAAGAACATATAGCTTATATCTTTCTTTCAGATATGATAGAGCTTCGTGTGAATATGGAAATAATTTTGTCTTTGTAGGACTTATCGTAATATAATCAATGCCCATTTGTTTTGCCATATCGTGTATTGAATCATTACTGATGTCAAAATCTTCAAGTGTAACAAGAAACCTCTTTGTAATTAATTCCTTTTTTGTGATTTTCCCTAATCCGTAATCATCCCACAATTTTTTGTTATGAGCTTTATAGGTATTGATAAAAACATCTTCTTTTTCTATATTTTTTTGCAAATCATATTTATAAAATATATCTACTAAAGTCTCATGAGAATTTGCTTCAAAATCCCAGATTGTTCTGTCTAAATCGAAATAAAGATGTTTATATTCTTTCATTTATGGAGTTATTGTTTTCAAGTTCATATATATTGTTATTTTTCAGGACTATATCACAACAATTGTCATGAATGTAATTTATTTTTTATTTCTTTTGTCAGGATAAGATACAAAAATAACAACTTATGCGTTATATCATAAAAATATTATTGTTTAAAATTTGAGATTCTTATTTTTCATACAAATACTCTTCTTTTTATTTACAACAACTTCTGCTAATGCCCAAATATTTGGCGACAGTAGCCTTGTTAAAGTATCGGGAATTATTGTCGACAGCGACAGCATAACTCCTATCCCATTTGTTAACATAATTAATAATCGCACCAATAAAGGAACAATTAGCGATACAAACGGGTTTTTCAGAATCTCAATTTTAAAGACAGATACTATTCTTTTTTCATCGTTAAGCTTTGAGAAAAAACCCTTTCACTTAAGCGATACCACTGCTGCAAGTTGTTTCTTTAAAATTATTATGAATAACAAAAACTATAAATTAGCAGTTGTAAATGTTTATGCACTAAGCAAACAATCGCAATTCAGATACGATTTTGTTCATATTAACTTACCGGAACATCTTTATATTAAAGGTCGAGAAATTTATGTTCCGGGAATCCCAAATTATGATGGACCACGCAATCCAAACGCCAGCCCTATAGGTAGTCCGGTTTCATTTTTTTATTCAAAATTCAGCAAAAGAGAGAAATCAATTCGTAAGCTCAATAAATTATTAAAGCAGGACTCAATAAATTATATTATTAATTCAAAATATAACGAAAAAATAGTTTATGAATTAACCGGATTAAAAGGTAATGAGCTTATTGAGTTTATTAAATTTTGTGATTTCGACAATCATTATTTACTCAAAAACACAGAATACGACATCTACACAAAAATAATACAGAAACACAAAAATTTTAAATCAAGAAAAACTCTTCCTAAGAAACAGTAAACAGGCTATTTTATAAGCTAGTAATTGTATATTGTTCAAATAATATCTTAATTTGTATTAAATTTTATTATTTTTAATTCCTAAATTGTTTTGCATACTTACATTTTTTCAAACACAGTATTTTAAGCATTATTTTTGTATTCATGAATTTCTTTAAAAAGAATATTTTTTTAGCAATAAGTTTTGTTTTTGTCTTGGCATCATGTGTAACCGTTTATTATTCAGTTGCTGACAAGAATGTTTCATATCTGTATAATCCAACAAGCACAGGTTTGCATCCGGAATTTTATGTTTACCACAATTCAGATTCTATTTCATTTCTATTTTATAATATCTACAGACCTGAATTATTATTTATAAAAAAAGAAAAAGAAGACAATTATAAACAAGCAAATATTGTTATTCATTATAAACTTTATGAATCTCTTCAAAAGTCTGAAATTATTGATAGTGCATCTGTTAAATTAAACGTTCGTGAAAACGGACTTACAAATAATTACATTTCTTACTTACCTGTAAGGGTTGCTGCCGGAAAAAAATATTTCTTAGACATTTCAATCTTTGATTTAAACAACAATCAGCAAAATTCATCATTAATTGAAATTGACAAAACCACAAATCATTCTTTTCAAAATTATTTAGTTTTTGATAATGTAAAAAAGAAACCTATTTTCAAAAATTATTTTCACAGCAACACTTCTTTTTTTATTAAGAGCAAACGTATTAAAACAAAAAATTTGTATGTTTCATATTATAACAAAAAATTTGAAGTCCCTTTACCTCCATTCGATTCCGATCCTTATAAAAAAATCGATTTCAAACCCGATTCAACATGGTTTGTGCCAAATATTGACACTGTAATTTTTAAATTCCGAAACAAAGGTTTTTATCGTTTCCAAACAGACACTTTATCTGATGAAGGTTTAACATTATTTAACTACGGCGATAATTATCCGAGATTACAAAAAGCCGAAAAATTATTAGAACCTTTGCAATACTTAACATCTACTCGTGAATACAAAAAATTATGTGCTTATAACAATCCCAAAATGGCTGTTGACAGTTTATGGATTTTAGCAACCGGCAATGTTGACCGAGCTCGCCAACTAATACGAATATATTACAGCAGAGTGCAACTGTCCAATTATTATTTTTCATCGCTAAGTGAAGGTTGGAAAACCGACAGAGGCATGATTTACGTTGTGTATGGAACACCAACAATGATTTATAAAAACGATAGTATTGAACGTTGGATTTATGGCAAAAAAGCTAAAACAATGTCAATGGATTTTACTTTCGAAAAAATAGACAATCCTTTTAATAATAATTATTATATCTTAGACAGGTCTGATGTTTACGATGACAGTTGGTTTAAAGCGGTTAACACCTGGCGAAGCGGACATGCTTTTTCAATATCGAAGTAACTAATGAAACTAATATAGTATACAATTAAAATAAATATATGAAATCGAAGACAGACAAAATATTTGGAATTAGAGCCTGTATTGAAGCAATTAAAGCAAGCAAACAAATTGACAAAATTCTTTTAAAAAAAGGTTCACATGGGGACTTGTTTTATGAATTATTCAATTTAATTAAAGAACGGGCAATACCTTTTCAGTATGTTCCAATTCAAAAATTAAATAAAATATCGCAAAAAAATCATCAGGGTGTTATTGCTTTTGTTTCAAGCGTTGAATACCAAAACATTGAATACATTTTACCTCAATTATACGAACAAGCAAAAGTGCCTTTATTATTAGTTTTAGACAAAGTTACCGATGTTAGAAATTTTGGAGCTATTGCACGAACAGCCGAATGTGCCGGAGTTAATGCAATAATTATCCCTTCGAAAGGCTCTGCTCTTATTAACTCAGATGCGGTTAAAACATCGGCAGGTGCTTTACATACAATACCTGTTTGTCGGGTCGAAAATCTAAAAAAAACAATTGTTTTCTTAAAACAAAGCGGCATACAAATAGTTGCTGCAAATGAAAAATCAGATGATTATTACTATGATGTTGATTTTAAAGTACCCACGGCAATAGTTATGGGAGCCGAAGATGTTGGCATCTCTAACGATATTATTAATATGTCTGACAAAATTGTTAAAATACCAATTTTAGGTAATATTGAATCTTTAAACGTTTCTGTTGCCACTTCAATTATTGTTTATGAAGCTGTTAAACAGAGAATTGATGTTTCTTAAATTTAAACTTAATAATTGAACAAAAAAACAAAAATATTATCTTCATGTGTCTTGGTATTATTTCTAATAATAATACCATTATCAAAAACTTATGCTCAGTTCTATAATGGACTTCAAATGAGTTTTGGAAAAAACAGAGTTCAATACATTGACTTTTACTGGCAATATTATCGTTTCGACAAGTTCGACACTTACTTTTACGTTGGTGGCAAAGAACTGGCTGAATACACAGCAGAATATGCCTCAACCAGAATTGAAGAGCTTGAATATAAACTCGAATATGCTCTTGAACGTCGAATTATTTTTATTATCTATAATAAACATTCTGATTTTAAACAAAGCAACATAGGTTTAATAACAGGAAAACAAGAATATAATATTGGCGGGCAAACAAAAATAATTAACAACAAGGTATTTCTATTTTTCGAAGGCAATCATCATAAATTAAAACAACAAATAGATGCTGCTATTACCGAAGTAATCCTTCGCGAAATGTTATTCGGCGGAAGCATTAAGGACAGACTTACGAACTCAGCTCTTCTAAATCTTCCCTTATGGTATGAAAAAGGTTTAATATCATTCTATTCTAAAAAATGGGATATCTCTATTGAGAATCAAATAAGAGATGGAATACGAACAAAGAGATACAAAAAAATTAATCGTCTGCAAGGAAATGATGCCGTTTATGCAGGACATTCTTTTTGGAAATATATTTCTGATAATTTTGGTGATGCTGTTGTGTCAAATGTGATTTATCTGACAAGGCTGAGCAAAAATGTTGATAATGGGTTTATGTTTGTGCTTGGTATTCCCCTTAAAGATTTATTAATTGATTGGTTTGAATATTACAAAACTAAATTTAATGAAGAAAATATTGGGCGAAATATTCCGGAAACAGGAAAACTGCTGAAGAGGACAAAAAAAGCAAGAACATATCAACAATTAAAAATCAGTCCGGACGACAAATATATTGCCTACACAACAAACGAATTGGGGAAATATATTGTTTGGATTTACAACACACAAACTCATAAACGGAAGCGTATTTTTTCAAAAGGCAACAGATTAGAACAAATAACCGATTATTCATATCCGGTTCTGGCTTGGCATCCATCGGGTGAATTTCTTTCAATAATTACAGAACAAAAAGGCAAGATGTTTCTTTCTTATTACATTTTAAACACAAAAAAAATTGAGACTCAAGAACTTTTCCATATTGATAAAATTCTCGATTTTTCGTATTCTGACGATGGCTTATTTTTTGTTTTTTCAGGAATTAATCACGGATACACCGATATATATGTTCATTCTGTAGCAGCTAACTCAAATAATCAAATCACTAATGATGTTGCCGATGATTTAAATCCTCGTTTTATTAATAACTCAAACGACATTATTTTTAGCTCAAACAGAATTAACAACTATTTACCTTTAAACAAAAAAGATACAGTTGAAACTTCCGACTTTTACGATTTATTTATTTATAACTACAAAGATAAATCTAATAAACTCACCCGACTATCAAACACTCCTTTCGTTGATGAATTTAAACCATTTGAAATAAAAGATAATACTTTTTCATACTTAAGCGATGAAAACGGGATTATTAACCGCCAATTAATTAAAATCGACAGCACAATAAGTTTTATCGATACTAGTATTCATTACAGGTATTTCACAAAACACTATAATCTGTCAAACTACTCAACTAACATACTCGATTACAATGTAAATAAAAATACAGGCAGGTATGGAGAAATACTATTTAACAAAAAACGTTATCATTTATTTACCGATTACCTTAACACTAAAGAAAATTCATTTTCAGGCAATTACAGAAATACAGAGTTTCGTAACTTGTACAAACAATATTTAATAAATAAAGACAGTGTTACTGAAGAAGACGATTATTATTACGAACAAGAACCTGACAGTTTAGTTATTACACCCAAACAATATTTAAATGACGACTCCTCATTTATCGATATTAATAATTATATTTTCGAATTTGAAAAAAAGAAATACTTATTAAACAATAGTGACAGCATAGTTGACCAAGAAGACTCTTTGGGTTTTAGACTGCCAAAGCAATTAGTTTATTTTACTAATTTTTACACTAACACACTAGTAAATCAAGTAGATTTTGGATTTCTAAACTCTTCATATCAGGCTTATACCGGAGGAGCTGTTTATTTTAACCCGGGATTTAATGTATTTACTAAAATTGGAGCTGTAGATTTATTCGAAGACTATAAAATTACGGGAGGCATTCGTTTTTCTCCAGATTTTCAGAGTAACGAATATTTAATTAGTCTTGTAAATCTAAAAAAACAAATGGATAAGCAGATAATCTTTCATCGTCAGGCTTTTGAGAATTCTACCCAGAATTTTATTTCAAAAACTCATTCGCATGAATTAATGTATATTCTCAAATATCCGTTTAGTCAGGTATCGGCAGTGCGAGCAACTGAGACTATTCGTTACGACAGAACCTCATACCTATCTACCGATTATGCTAATCTCGACAAGAAAGCAGACTCTCGTGTTTGGAACGGTTTAAAAATCGAATACATATATGATAATACATTTAACAGAGGATTAAATCTATATAATGGAACAAGATTAAAAATCTTTGGTGAATTTTATAAACAAATTGACAAAGAAATTAATTCCAATTTTTTTGTTGTTGGTGCCGATGTTCGAAATTATTTAAAAATTCATCGCGATTTAATTTGGGCAAATCGTTTTGCAGCAAGTTCTTCATTTGGCAACAGTCTGTTAATATATTATCTTGGTGGTGTCGATAATTGGATTAATCTATCATCTAAAGTAAAAACCTTTGACAACTCAATTCGTGTTGACACCGACAAAAATTATGTTTACCAAACTCTGGCTACTAACATGCGTGGTTTTACACAAAATATTCGTAACGGGAATAATTTTGCAGTTATAAATAGTGAAATTCGTTGGCCAATTATTAAATATTTTGCAAACAGACCTTTAAACTCTGGGTTTCTCAACAATTTCATGATAATTGGTTTTGCCGATATTGGTAGTGCATGGACAGGATTAACACCCTATTCGGGTAATAATGCATATAATCAAGAAATTGTTACTAATGGGCCCATAACTGTTATTATCGACAAAGGAAAAGAACCAATTGTTGCCGGTTATGGTTTTGGTATTCGAAGTCGTTTATTAGGTTATTATGTTCGTGCCGATTGGGCTTGGGGTATTGAAAACAATGTAATATTGCCTCGTATTTTTTATCTCTCATTAAATTTAGATTTTTAAACCTATTTGTTGCAACATATTATAAATTTGTTTTTATAACTTTTAACTTTTAACTTTCAACTTTCAACTAATTAATGATACAAATAAATAAAATAAAAGAATTATCCGACTATTATTTTAATGATATAGTTAAAATCAGACGACATATTCACCAAAACCCTGAATTATCTTTTAAAGAGTTTAAAACATCTGAATTTATTGCCTCACAACTTGAGAAAGAAAATATTAATTTTAAAACGGGTTTTGTCAAAACCGGCATTATTGCTGAAATAAAAGGAAAAAATCCAACAAAAAAAACCATTGCACTGCGTGCAGATATAGATGCCTTACCAATAATTGAAGAAAACAACATATCATACAAATCACAAAACAAAGCAATGCACGCCTGCGGGCACGATGCTCATACAGCATCGCTAATAGGTGTGGCGAAAATATTAAATTCAATAAAATCAGAATTTGAAGGAACAGTGAAATTAATTTTCCAACCCGGCGAAGAGCTTTTACCCGGTGGGGCAATACAAATGATTGAGCAAGGTGCTTTAAACAATCCTAAACCCGATATTGTTATTGCTCAACACGTTTCACCCGAACTTCAGGTTGGCACAGTTGGCTTTAGAAAAGGTAAATATATGGCTTCATCCGATGAAATTTATCTAACTGTTAAAGGTAAAGGCGGTCATGCTGCTATGCCAAAAATCACAACCAATATTATTCTTATAGCATCAAAAATTATTGTTGCGCTTCATCAAATGATTGAAAAAGAAACACCACAGACAGCACCAACAGTTTTGTCCTTTGGGAAATCTATTGCTAAGGGTGCAACAAATGTTATCCCCAATGAAGTAAAATTTGAAGGAACTTTTAGAACAATGGATGAAACATGGCGAAAAAAAGCTCATATTAAAATAAAAAACATTGCCAATTCAATTGCCAAAGAAAATGGTGCACAATGCGATATTAACATTATTAAAGGCTATCCTATGCTTAATAATGATGTTAAAGTAACTGAAAAAGCAATTGTTTTTGCTCAACAATATTTAGGCAAAGAAAAAGTTATTGAACTTGAGCAAAGAATGACTTCTGAAGATTTTGCTTATTACGCACAAAACTTCCCTTCAACATTTTATAGACTAGGCATTAGCAATAAAGAAAAAAATATTTCTTCAAAGCAACATACTTCAACATTTAAAATTGATGAAGATTCTTTAAAAACAGGGATGGGTTTAATGGCATGGCTTGCAATATCTTTGTTGAGATAAAGTTATTGAATTAGGCACATAATAAATAACTAAAAGAATACCAATTTTAGGCTATTCAACCGGTTATGTTTAATGATAAAATAAACTATAGTCATGCCGAACTTGTTTCGGCATCTACTAAAAAAAGCAATTATTGATAAAAATAGATTCTGAAACAAGTTCAGAATGACTGCCTTAGACGGTATTGATTAAAAGCCTAATTCAATAAAATTAAACGATTATTAACCCAGAAAATTCATTAATTTTCTACGATTAAGTACTACCAACAAATTTGGGAATTTCATTAACCCCAAATTTGGGTATTACTAAATCGGGGTTTACTTGCGTG
>QMPG01000702.1 GCA_003648455.1 Bacteroidota bacterium | reverse complement strand
GAAATGTGAACAGTCTCCTTCGGTAATACTAAAAGTTTCGAAAGAAAACACTTCACAACCACATTTGAAATGTTTAAGATGGATAAATGGGGTTCAACTTACACATTTGTAGATTTTGATTATAATGATGAAATAGAAAGAAACAGTACCTCAAGTGCTTATTGGGAAATAACTCGCATGTTCAATATCCCTTTGATCAAAGATTTAAATGCTGGTATTCAATACAATGATGGTCTTAACACCTTTGGTGGATTTGGAAATGTCTGGCTTATTGGTATTGGTTATCCTATAAATTTGAAATTTATTACTCTAAACACAAGTCTATGGTTACGTGATAGTGAAACTCAAAATCCAAATTTTCAAACTACTATTGTTTGGTTCAAACCCTTTTTGAAGAGTAAAATCATATTCAATGGTTTTATTGATATTTGGGGACAGGAAAATACTGATGGGTGGAATTATGAAAATGATAGTTGGATTTCTGATGAACAGGAAAATGATTCTCAAATTGTTATTTTAACAGAACCACAATTATGGTATAATATAACAGAAAGAATAGCTATCGGTAGTGAAATTGAGATCAGTAAGAACTTTATTTTTGCTGGTGGTGAAGATTGGTATGTAAACCCAACTATTGCTTTGAAATGGGATTTTTAATTAGAAAAATTTATCAATGTTTTTATTAAAAAGTTAAATTTTATTTGGTGCTTGAACGAAAACTCTGTTTTTTGCAAAAGGAAAACTTGACTGATAGTCTTGAGTTAAGTTTACTGTTCACTGTTAATTAGAAAACTTAAGTCGCAATTACAGAATGTAATGTGACTTGAGGATTGCGACAGCTTACCAAGAAGAATTCATCAGTTTACAACCATTTGCAAGGTCTGGTTTCATAAGAGTCGAAACCTTGAAAATATTTCTTTCAAGAATAACATTGTAATGTTCCGCTTGCTGATCTTCCGATTGTTTTTGAAAGATAATCTCAACATTCAGAAGATTCGACAAAGTCGAAACATTCGGAAGTTGTAATGGCACTTTAAAGGTTTGAAGTTTTTTTTCACCCTGAAAGTGCTAATAAAAAAGAAGTTGTGAGAGAAGCCTTTTCAGGGTTGTAAACATTGCAAGTCAAGTCCAGTTTCATAAAAGAGAGTATATTATTTGCGAATGTTTTTTGTAAAATTATTAAAATAGTGGGTTCGGGATATTAAATATGATATTCTGATTCATAAAATAAAAAAGATTGTCTAACCAGTAAATGCTGTATATTAAAAAATGGAGAGCAAATGAGAAATAAATTACTAATCATTATTGGAGCATATGGAAGTGGTAAAAGCGAATATTCAATAAATCTGGCACAAGAATTTAATTTTCAATTTGGAAATGTTTCGTTAGTTGATCTTGATGTTGTAAATCCATATTTTCGGAGCCGGTCAGTCAGAGAACAGTTTTCCAAAGAAAATATAGAAGTTATTGCTCCTGAAGGACAATACAGTCATGCAGATTTACCGATGCTTTCTCCTCGAATTATGGGTGCTGTCCAAAATTATATGCGGACAGTAATTTTAGATGTTGGTGGAGATCCGGCTGGTTGTAGAACTCTTGCCCGTTATGTAGAGAATATCCAAAAAAGAGGGTATGAAATGCATTTTGTGATAAATACAAAACGACCATTTACTTCAAATGAAGATGAAATTCTACAAATGATGAATATGTTACAAAATGTTTCAGGATTAAAAGTTACTCATCTGATTTGCAATACAAATTTAATGGAATATACTACTACTAAGATTATAGATGATGGTGTGAAAATTATAGATAATGTTGCTAAGAAATTAGGATTAATCTTTGAGAATTATTTAACACTGGATAAGTATGAAAACAAAATCCCGGATAGAATTGCTGGGAAACAGAAAAAAATCTTAAAATATTATTTAAATAAACCCTGGGAAACGAGTATGCTGGTGAGAGGAATAATATAGTACTTACTTATTGCTTGAACAGAAATCTATTTAAAGTTGATAAACTTTTCCATAAGTTATACTTATGTATTACTATTATATTTATCTCAAGGGATAAATATGAAAGTTAGTTCTGCACTTTGAACAAACAGAATTTAATTTTTTAAGTAATTCTTTTAAAAACTAAAACAAATATTGTTCCAGTCGGTTTGTTATTTTCAATATAAACATTACCTCCATAATTTTCCATCGCTTTTTTCACAATATACAAACCTAAACCTGTATGTCCTGTTTTACCATATTTTACACCTTCTTCAAAGAGTTTTTCTTTTATTTCATCTGGTATCCCGTTGCCAGTATCGGCTATTCTAACTTCACATATTTTACCTTTACCTACAATATCAATGTTTATTATATCTGCTTTTCCATGCATAATAGCATTTCTAATTATATTATCAAATACGGAATTTAAAGCTTTATCTGCTAAAATATGACAATCACCGGTAATATTAAATTTAGTAGCAGAATAATTATTTTTTACATTTAATAAAACTTCTAAAACACTATATATTTCTAAATCTTTATGAGAAGTAACAAATATCTCAAGTTCTCTCATTCGCCGGATTAATTCTATACCATTCCAAACATCTTTGGATATTTTTTCCAGTACTTTCTCTTTTTTT
>QMPG01000701.1 GCA_003648455.1 Bacteroidota bacterium | reverse complement strand
TAGATAATGCGGGAGCATATTTGATGTCTAAAGGGAAAATTGATTTAATGATTGTGGGAGCTGATAGAATTGCAAATAATGGTGATGTTGCTAATAAAATTGGAACTTTAGAAAAAGCTATTGCAGCAAAAGAATTCGGAATACCTTTTTATGTAGCCGCTCCTTCTTCTACTTTTGATCGTAATTGTAATTCCGGTAATGATATTCCAATCGAAGAAAGAAGTAGTAAAGAAATTATTTATTCAACAGGATTAACAAAAGATAGAAAATTAGATTCTTTTTTAATATGTGCTTCAGATTCAAAAGTCATTAATCCTGCATTTGATATTACCCCTGCCAAATATATTACAGGTATTATTACTGAGAAAGGAATAATAAAACCTGATGCTGATGAGATTGAAAAAACTTTTTAAATAAGATACTTCAGTCCTCACTAAGTTGGTTGATTCTGGAATAGTAAATCGCATGCAAAAGTTTACAACCCTGAAAAGGCTTCTTTCATATATTCTTTCTTATTAGCACTTTCAGGGTGAAAAGGAACTTTCAACCTTGAAAGTGTCAACATCTAAGTTATTCTTGAAAGAGACATTTTCAAGGTTTCGTAAAAAGTCGCTTCAAACTTGCATCTGTTATCTTAAGCCCTTCCCTTCGACAAGCTCAGGATAAACATTAGCTCAGGACAGGCTTTGTCGAAAGATGATATCTTATAAGAAGTTATAAGATTCTTCGACTCCGCTCAGAATGACAAATATCGACTTTTTACGAGTCCACCACTTATGGAAAGCATTAGCTTAAAAAGAGGAATCAATAAGGAATTTTAGATTTCTTCAATTTGGAATGTTCGAATTTTAGCAATTTACTAAAGTATGTATTATAAATTTTCTTTGCGACGTTTTTCATTCCTAAGAAAAACTTGGGAATGAGTAAATAATTTTCCTTTAATCGATGTTTTTACAAAATCGACAATTTACTCTCATCAACTATAAAATCTTAACAATCACTTTGTATTTTTCATTTGGAATAAAAATTGCATTTAAAGTTATTGCTTTCTATAAATAAAAATGATGATAAAGGAATATTAAATGAAAAAAATATTAACATTTTTTGTTGTTTTAATAACAATTTTTTTAAACAATTGTGCTAAACCTAATGAACCTGTTAAAATTAATAAAATTTTAAAAATAAGTTCTTATTATCCGACCATTGGATATGCTCGTGATATTGATGTAAAAGATAGTTTATTATATATTGCGGAAGATCAATCAGGATTTTCAATATATAATTATCTATCTGATAGTTTGTTATGCCATTACACTTCTTTAATTGATAATGCTTTCTTAATTTCCGCTGTTAAGGAATATAATAGACTCTTTGTTTATGATAGATATGGCAGTCCACCAAGTATAAAAATCTATGATATTACAGATATTAGTGATCCTCTAATCTTACCATCAATTACTACCGAAACAACAGGAATTAGAGCAATGAAAGTATATTTTGATGGAACAGGTTATATTATTAGTTTTACAAGCAATGATGGTGGAGAGCATAAATTTAAAATTGGTAAATATGATGGTTTTTATTTTACTTCATTAATTAGTTTTGAACAATATGATTATGAACTTCATGGATTTGATATATATGATAATTATGTGTATTTATGCAATGAACAAATTGGTTTAAATGTATCTGACACAATTTCCGGGGAGACAAAAAATATCATTAATACATCGGGTGTTGCTCTCGATGTAAAAGTTGTTAACAATTATGCTTTTGTTGCTGATAAGGAGGCAGGCTTCTCCATTATCGATGTTCAAAACATAGAATCAGCTAAAGTTATTTTTTCCACAGATACCGAAGGATATGCTCAATCAATCGATGTAGAAGGGAAATATCTTGCTGTTGGTTCCGGAGGTGGAGGGGTTTATTTATATGATATTTCTGATGTAAATAATCCACAATTCCTAGACCAAATTAGTGCAGATGAGATTGGATATACTTATAAAGTAATTATTAAGAACGATATTATTTTTGCAGCTACTAAAAGAGGAGTTTATAAATTACTTATTCAATACTGAGAAATGTCCTTTGTCCTTCGACTCCGCTCAGGACGATTAGCTCAGGATGACAGTTTCAAGTTTAAAGTGACTGTTACGAAACCATCAAAATTTTAGAGGTAAAATTATGAAAAAATTATGTATTTTACTTATTCTCTCCGGTTTTTATTTAAACCTTTTGGGAAAGCATATAACAATAAAAGAAAATTCAGGGGAAAAATTATTTAATTGCATTTCATCAAATCTTACCAAAACAGAATTGCAATTTTCATTAGATGGATATGATCTGGAAAAAATCTCTGAAGGAAAAATCATTTACGATAGAATTTCTTATTGGAATGAAGGAAAATTTATCAATGTTGGAAAGCCGGATCTTCCTCGTTTTTCCAGATTAGTTGCTATTCCTAATCAAGGAAATATATCTGCCAAAGTTCTGACTACACACGAGAAAGTATTATCTTCTATTAATATCTATCCCAAACAACCTTTAAGGTCAGAAAGTCAACCCTACCGAAAAGAATTTACAAAGGATGAAAATTTTTATCAAAATGGAGGTATTTACCCATCGCAAATTGTTGAAATTGGG
>QMPG01000700.1 GCA_003648455.1 Bacteroidota bacterium | reverse complement strand
TTCTTAATTTGTTGTTTTAAATGCTTCCTGTAAAAAAGATGTTCTCCATTTTCAATTATATCTATCTTTTCTGAGGTTTTATTTTCAATAATACTACTAATGTCATTTTTTAGCAACATTCTATTATCACTTAAATAATCAGACAATTCTAATAATAAAACTTTTTCCTTTTTTAGTGTAAATTCAGCTAGTTGTTTTGCATCTTCGATGGTTCTTTTAATTTCATTTTCCACATGTTCAAAATTGTGGTAAACATCATTATTTTCTTGAGTTGGTATACCGTATGATATTGGCAAACTTCCCATTCCACTGCTTTTAAACATCTTAGATAAAAATTCAGTTGCTTTCTCTATATCACTTCCTGCCCCCGAAGTAAGATTTTCTTTCCCAAAAATTAATTCTTCAGCAACATAACCACCTAACATCATTGCAACTCTTGGTATTAGTTCTTTTCTTGATATATATTTCCATGCTAAACTTGAATAAACAAAGCCTTGATTTTCAGCATCTGATGTTACTGAATAAACAACGTCAGGAATCGTTTTTAAAAGCACCGCTGACAAAACTGCATGACCGCTTTCATGAACTGCTGTAATTGCCTGCATATCATCTTTTTTGTTCTTTCTTGCATCTCCAAGAGTTGTAATAATTTCAACTTGTTTTTCATATACTTGTCTTTTATTTTTCAGATAAATACATTTTAAAACATTTTCATCAATAGAAAAATATAACTTGTCTGTGTCTATTGAATTCAAAAATATTTCGCTTAGGAACAGACTAATTTTACTTTTTAGTACTTGATGAATTGAGGTAAAAATAGGACGTACACCTTGAGTTGGATATACTCCTTCATTGTAAATAATTTCATTAACAGAATTACTAAACTCAATTTTAAGATCAAATTTTTCAGATAAACTTATCTTAAATTTATTTAACTCATTTTGAATAATCTTTTTATATGATTTCTTATCTAAGGCAGGATATATTATGTGAATATTTCCTAATCTTGCTATTTGTTCATTTCTAAAACGATTTTGCAGAGCTTTCTTTATTTGAGGAATTGTTATTTTTCTCGATAATTTATGGAATTCGTCAGCATCAATGTCTGCACTTAAGTTGTCACTCATTGTATAAGCTTCATCTAGATTACCAAGCACAAAAATCAAAGCTTTTGTAAAATTTTTAACAGAAGGTCTTTTGCCAATTTTCAGAACTTTATTTAAAAACATTATTGTGTCTTTAGCAGAATATGACAGCAAAATTTTTTCTACATCTTGCAGTAAATATAGTCCTAAATGTTTCCCTGAAAAATCAAGAATGCTTCCGTATTCATTTTTAGGAAAAAATAATACTTTTTCATCTTTTTCAAAATCAACACCCATTTCTTTACAATAGAGTTCTGTATTTTTGACAACAACTCCATTTCTAACTATAACGCCGGCTTTTATTAAATATATTAGTTTGCGAATAGTATCTTCGAATGACCATAAACCGATTTTCCACCCAATATGCTGTATTTTTCCGGAATCAATTAATTCCCAAATCATACGATTTTCATCATTCTTTACTTCTTGACGAAAAGGACCTGTAACTGTTCTACTGTGTTGTATTTCATCTAATGCTATTATTACAGGCGATATATCATTATTCTCACATAAATCATCTAAAGAATCTCTAAAAGAGAAGCTACCTTCCTTTTCACCAAGGTCAAACCGGTAAAACGAATCTTCAAAATCAATTAGCTCAACCAAACGATTTACTAAAGATGTTTTTCCAACTCCAGTCAAACCCCAAAGGTTAATTACTACGGGTTTTTCTTGAATGTCAGACAAAAAAAACCAAGAACTTACATTATCAATAACTTCATCAATAATTTTATTGATACCAATAAATTCAGTCTTTAAAATTTCTCTTGCATTTTCGAGGATGCTCTGTTTTTTAAGAAATGATTTTTTTACTTTTCTTGTATTTGCTATCATAATACTATTCTTTTAATTATTATGATACAAAAGTAAAGTCGCACTTCGCCAAAGTGTGTCGAAGTAAATTATCTTCTTAAATAAAGCTCTGCACAAGCACGAGCATCAGAAAGTGCTTCGTGATGATTAAGTTCAATGTTGTATTTATCACAACAGACATTCAAGGCTTCTCCATATATCCTATAAGTGCATTCCCAACTATCGGCAATATTTAACTCTGAATAATTCAAGCCGTAATGTGCCATAGTTTTTTGTAATACGCTTCGGTCAAATGATTCATTATGAGCTACAAGAGTTTTACCTTGTAAACGTTTTTTAATTTCAGGATATAATTCTTTGAAATTTGGTTCATTAGCCGTATCTTCCGGACTAATACCATGAATTTCAATATTTTTCCAAAAATAATCATTATCCGGCGGCTGAATTAGCACATTATACTCTTCGGTTATTTTACCGTTTTCTACGGTAATAATTCCAACTGCACAGGCTGAATTTCTGTCTCTGGTTGCTGTTTCGAAATCTATTGCGGTGAAGGTCATAAAAATAAGATGATTTTATTAAAAATTGATTCCCTTTGTAATAAATAGCTGGTATTTTAATGAGATTTTTTATAAAAAAGATCAATAAGCCATGATAATCGTTCTTTATCAAACTTATTCATATATTT
>QMPG01000699.1 GCA_003648455.1 Bacteroidota bacterium | reverse complement strand
TGAGACACATAAACGAACATTGGAGTTGTTAGAATCTGAAGGCGCATCTATTGAACAATCACAACAAGAAGAAAGCAAACTTTCGTAACTAAATTCTCAAAAGGAATCTTTACATCAAAAATTAAACGAATTATATAATATGATGACTTACGCCAACATTAAATCACCTGTTGATGGTGTTGTTTCAAAAACAATGGTAAACGAAGGTGATATTGCAATGCCCGGTCATCCAATTGCCAATTTAAAATCAGAAAATGGGTTTTATTTATTAGTTCGTGTTCCTACTGAAATGAAGATATTGGGTATTGAAATGGGAAATAATCACTTTGAAGCAGTATCACTAAAGAGTACATTTAATGGTTTGGCAGAATATAAAGCTTATACAAATTTATCAGATATGACCAGTGGCGACCGTGTTGAAGTAAATGTTGAATTATTTAATGGAACTGGAATTTTATTACCTTTTGATGCCATAATTAATAGAAATGGGAAAAGCTATGTATTGGTAAGAACAGACAATAAAGCAACTGCTCAAGAAATTAATATATTGGAAAGTGGTGAACAGGGGGTTGTTATAAAGAATACAAATCTTGCTGGGAAAGAAATTGTTATAGCAAAACAAGATATTTTATTAAAACTACTAGGCGGTGTTTCACTAAAAGTTAAGGAGGATTAAATTATGTTTGAATATTTTTATAAACGTCCATATACGCTATATTCTTTGATAGCGGGTTTCTTTATCATAGGAGTAATAGCTCTTATGACTTTGCCAAAAAACTTATTTCCTGATGCCAACCCGCCACAAGTAATAGTTATTACAAGCGTACCGGGAGCAACAGCACAAGTTGCTGCTAATACAGTGTCAAAACCTATTGAACAGGAAATCTCAAGATTAGGTTTAGTAACCGATATCAGTTCAGTAAATGTAGCCAACTTCTCAATTGTAAAGGCTGAATTTGACTACAAAAAAAGTTTAAATGCAGCCGCAGTTGACGTTGCCAATGCTCTTTCTATTGCAAAGGGTAAGTTGCCAAAAAATGCAAATCCTGCAATATATACTGCCGGTGATTTTACGCTACCTGTTGATATTATTTCCATATCACCAAAAAATGACAACATCAATTTAGGAGATATTAGAAAAATTGCTGATAGTTTTTTAAAACCATATCTTTTAAGTAATCCTGAAATTGGTAATGTAGAAGTTTTTGGTGGCTACCAAAGTGCAATTAATATTGAGGTTGACCCTTTTAAAGCCAAACGTTATAATATTGATTTTGATAAGATTGCAATGGCTCTGCAAACACTAAACAGAGATATGCCAATTGGCTTTGTTAAAGGAGAAAATAGTTTTTATACTATTACTTTTTATGGCGAAAAGGATGAGATTGAACGCTTAAAGCAGTTGCCCATAATGCCAAATGTTCATCTTGCTGATATTGCTGATGTAAACTGGGGGCATATGAAACGTCGTAGCGGATATGTTGGTAATGGTAGAGATGCCATTGCTCTTTCAATTCAACGTTCACCAAGCGGTAGTGTTTTGGCGGTTTCAAAAGCAGCTCGTGCTGAAATGAAAAAGATGCAGGTAAAATATCCCAATCTTAATTTTGAAATTTCTGATACGCAACGTGATTTAATTGAATTATCAAATGATAATATGTTGGTAGCTTTACGAGATGCAATTATTTTCACTCTATTGGTGATAATGTTTTTCCTTGGAAACTTTAAAGCTATTGCCGCAGCTGCTATTACTATACCAATGGTTTTCTTTTCTACTCTTGCTGTAATTTGGCTAACGGGTGGGAGCTTAAATATTGTAATCTACACAGCAATTATTCTTTCGCTTGGTCTTCTAACCGATAATGCTGTTGTTGTTCTGGAAAATATTGAACGGCATATTAAAGAGTTGGGTGAAGATTTGCAAACAGCAATTCAAAAAGGGACAAAAGAAGTTATTAGTCCAATATGGTCAGGTACATTAGCTACCATTGCAGTTGTATTTCCATTAATGTTTATTGGAGGATTTCCTGAAAAGATATTTAAACCCTTAATATTTACATTAATAATTGCTCTTTTAATTTCATTTTTCTTGTCTATAACATTTATTCCAAAGTTGTTAGAGATGTTATACAAACGAGGAACTGATAAAGGCAAGATAGAAAAATGGTTTGATAAAATTTACGATAAAAGTATTGGTAAATTAGTAGAACCATATGTAAATGTAATTAAGTTTTCCAATGGTAAACATCGTTTAATTAGACGTTTTGTACTCATTTTTGGAGTGTTGCTTTTATTGGTATTTAGTATGAAAATGATTATGCCGGTAATTGGAAAAGATGCAATGCCACCAATGGACACGGGTATTATTAAAGCACAAATTGCATTTAGCTCTAACGAGACTGTAGAAAGTGGCGAGAAAAAAATTGCACCATTTTTAGATTGGTTGCATAAACAAGATTATGTAATAAGAAGTTCAGTTGCATTCGGAACTGAGGCAGGTGTTTTAAGCTTAGGTTCAGGTAACCTTCCTGCCGAAGCAACTATTACTATTAATTGTGTGGATAGATTTAGCCGTAAAATGGATATTTGGTCAATTGAGGATACTTTACGAAATAAACTTTCACAGCTTGAAGGTATCAAAAAGCTT
>QMPG01000109.1 GCA_003648455.1 Bacteroidota bacterium | reverse complement strand
AACCTTATTTTTACTGACATAACTTAACTTATTGAATATATTTAATGGGGTATAAACAGGAAATCTTTTAAAAAAACCTTTGGCGTTTAAAAAATAAAATATTAAATTTAAAAATAAATAAATAATAATAATACAAGTTGTCAACAACAACCTTGTGAAACTTAATAATTATTAACTAAAAATTAAAGCTATGAAAACAAAAATTCTTTTTTTCTTTTTTTTCTTTTTTTTATATTTTGTAGGTAGTTCTGCTGTTTGGACAGTAGATAATAATCCGAATAGCCCTGCTCAATATAGCGACTTGCAATTAGCTATTGACAACGCTGCTATTGGCGATACCATTCTCGTTGCAGGCTCAGCAACTTCTTATGGTAACATTACCATTGACAGGCAACTTACTATAATTGGTGCAGGATACCATAACCAGTATGGTGATATTTCTGATATTAATCATTTATATTTTATTAGACAAAATGCATCTTCGTCTGCTGATGGTTCAAAAATTATGGGTTTCGATATTTACTATATTGAGATAAATGGATGGTTTTCAGGAGGAACTATTGCTAATCAGGGCATTAGTAATGTTATCATTGAACGATGTTACTTTAAATACGTCAATTTTAATGATAGTTATTGCAAATATTCAAAAGACACAATTAGAAATTGTATAATTAATTCATATTATATTGATTTTAATAATGTTAATAGTTCAGAGTATGATTCAATATTTATACATAATAATATTTTTGACGGCTCATATATAAGTCAAAATGACGTTAATTATGGATTGGAAAATGTTTTTATTCGAAATAATGTTTTTATTAATAGAACAAACTATGCATTTTATAATATTAATAGTGCAGTTATAGAAAATAATATATTTTATGCTTCAGAGCCTCATGGAACGTCCGGGTGTACAAATTCGGTTTTTAATAACAATATTACTTATTATTGTTCCGATAATACTATTCCTTATGGTACTAACACAGGAGCAAATAATTTTGTTAATTCCGATCCAAAGTTTGAAAATTATCCTATTGCAGGAGGTGAATTTGATTATTCTTATGATTTTCATCTTAAAACAGGTTCTCCCGGATTAAATGCAGGAACAGATGTAACCAATATTGGTATTTATGGAGGTTCATTACCATTTGAAGTCGGTGCAAATCCTACTATTCCACAAGTTACAGAAATTAATTTTATTGATGGGGTAAGTTCTGCACCTATTGGAGGAACAATTAATGTTAATTTTAAAGCAAAAAAACAAGATTAGTTTTTTTCATAATCTTTTTTCCATTTTTAAACGAAAATCATATGAATAAATTTATAATATTTTTTTTAGCGTTTCTGTTTGGGATTGCCTTTGTTTCCGCTCAAACCATTACAGATGCCGAATATTTTATCGACAATGATACTGGTGGGGTTGGAACAGGTACGGCAATAACCCTTACGCAGGGAGATAGTGTAAACCCCACTTTTGACTTTAGTCTACAAGGTATAAAGAGTGGGTTCCATAATTTGTTTATCAGGGTAAAAGATGATTCTTCTCATTGGAGTCTCTATAAAGGTGCTCGTTTTTATGTTTATGATACAACTCATTATAATAATGCTATTGTTAGTCCGAAGATTAAATATGCCGAATATTTTATTGATGATGATCCAGGATTAGGTAATGGTGTAGTAATCACATTTTCACAAGCAGACTCTGTCGAGGTTCAATTTGCCATTTCATTAAGTGGCATAAGCTCGGGATTTCATACATTGTTTATTCGTTCAATAAATACAGATAATACGTGGGGTATTTGTAATAAACAACGATTCTATGTTTACGATACTACTCATTATGATTTGGCTAAAGTACAGCCTCAAATTATTGCTGCTGAATATATTTTTGACGACGATTCAATTCCCGTTGGTCAAGGAATTCCGATTTCAATAATCTCGGGAGATCAAATTGATGATACGGTAAATATTAGTATAGCAGGATTGGATGAGGGATTTCATTTAATCTCAATAAGGACAAAAGATGTTGCAAATAAATGGGGCTTAACTAAAAAAGATACTTTTTATGTGTATGATTGCACTAATACAGTTTCTTCTTTTCCTTATAATGAGAATTTTGAAACAACATCAAATGGCTGGACTGCAGGAGGAGATACTTCTTCATGGCAATGGGGTATTCCTGCAAACACACTTATTAATTCTGCTGCTTCAGGCAGTAAGGCATGGGTAACAAACCTTACCGGCGACAACAATCAGTATGAACAATCTTATGTTTACAGTCCGTGTTTTGATTTTTCTAACATGAATTTGCCGGTAGTCAATTTTAAACTATTTTATGAAACCGGTTATTATTCAGGCGTTGCTTTGCAATATTCAATTGATGGTGGAGGGCATTGGCAACATGTTGGTGCTTATAATGATAATGAAACATGGTATAATGGCAGCTACATCAGTGGATTGGGGTTTTCAGGAAATTATGAAGGATGGAATGGTTCAAGTAACGGTTGGGTAACAGTTACACATCCCATGAGTAATCTTGCGGGTTTATCAAACGTACGATTAAGACTTGTTTTTGGTGCTTCTTATTATGTTAGCGAAGGTGTTGCTTTTGATGATTTTAATATTTCAGACTTCAAGCAGGATGTTGCTTTAGATGCTTGGGTATCTCCAATTACTTCTAATTGTGGTTTTGGTGAAGAAGAAGAAATAACTGTACGTATCAAGAATGTCGGTACTACAGATGAAAATAATTTTACATTAGCATATTCTGTTGATAGCGGGCGTACTTATGTTGCCAAAAACATTACTATACCTACTATTAAGCCTGGAGATACTTATGATTATACTTTTGAGAAAAAAGCAAACTTAGCTAAAATTAAAACATATCATTGTATTGCTTTTGGTACTTTCCGTGATGACGAAGATGCATCAAACGATACACTTAAAATTGATATTTTTAATAATAAAATGTTATTATCAACAAGTACAGTTAATACTAATTGTGGTTCATCAAATGGTAGTGCAACTGTTTCAATAGTTAGTGGGGGAACATCACCATATTCATACGCATGGTCAACCGGCGATTCTAATGCTACTATCGATAGTCTTTCATCAGGAGTATATGTTGTAACTGTTACTGATGCAAATGAATGTAAGGAATTTACAATTGCTACTATTAGTGATATTGGAGGTCCCGAAATTGATACAAGTTCTGTTACAGATGTGTCTTGTAATGGTAACAATAATGGAGCTATTGATATTAATGTTGCCGGTGGACAAACACCATACAATTATACATGGTCAAATGGTGCGGTTACCCAAGATATTTCAGGACTTTATGCCGGTCCTTATGAGGTTAGTGTTTCGGATAATGCAGATTGTCTTGCCATTAAGAGTATTTATGTTGATGAACCGGATGCATTAAGTCTTGCCCTTTCTGTAGTTAAAGCTGATTGTGGATATTCTAATGGAAGTGCTACTGTTTCTGTATATGGGGGAACTCCACCGTATGTTTATAATTGGTCAACAGGGGGAATTCTGTCAACAGAATCTGCTTTATCATATGGTATTTATAGCGTTACAGTTACCGACAATAATGACTGTTCTGTTTCAACATCTGTTGCAATTAGTGAAAAAGAAGCTCCTGAAATTCGTGTTGATTCAATTGTCCCAAGTGATTGTGGCAGTAGTAATGGTGGTATTTACATTACTGTATATGAAGGTTCCGGAACTTATTATTATTCATGGTCTGATGAAAGTACTAATGAAGATCTTACAGGTGTTTCTTCAGGTGATTATAGTGTTACTGTTACAGATGGTTACGGATGTTGCGCTGTTGCATCTGCAACGATATTTGCTGATAAGCCTGATATGAATCCTATTTGTCTGGTAACTGTCGATACTCTTACAAATCATAACCAAATTGTTTGGGAAAAATTACAAACATCAGGAATTTCTGCTTTCAATATTTATAAAGAAACCACTCATAGTGGAAAATACTCTTTAATTAATACGTGGCCATTTGACAGTTTGAGCATTTATGAAGATACTTTATCAAATCCTTTACAAAGGTCGTGGAGGTATAAACTTTCTGTGATTGATGATTGTGGAAACGAATCTGAATTAAGTCCTGAACATAAAACAATTCACTTAACAATTAATTTGGGACTAAATCAATCAATAAATTTAATTTGGGACCAATACGAAGGTTTCGATTTCGATACTTACTTCATATACAGGCATTCTACCGATGGTTGGACAAAAATTGATTCAATACCAAACAATCTAACATCATATACTGATTTTAATCCGCCAGAAGGAGATTTATATTATCAGATAGAGGTTGTGAAACCTAATGGGTGCGACATTACAAAAGCATCAAATAAAAGATCTTCAAGATCTAATCTTTCAACTACAATTGATAAGGGTAGTGATATTACTAATTTTAAGCGGAATATTGATAAGTTTGATATATATCCGAATCCAAATAAAGGAGTATTCACATTGTCAATTCAATTAAATTTAATTCGCGATGTGGAGGTTAAAATATTTGACATGAAGGGTGAACTAATAAAAGAAAAGAAATTCCACAAAGTAACCGGTAAAGTAGTAGATGAAATTAATCTAAATGGTTATTCAAAGGGATTGTACTATATACAAATAATTACTAATGATGAGAATTTTATTAAAAAAGTAGTAGTATTCTAATTGTCAAACCATTACAATTCATTTAAAAAGCCTAAAATATTTATTATTTGGGCTTTTTATTTTTTAATAAAAATTTATTTACTTATATTTATTCATAAATTAAGTAAAATATTAAATAATTATTTTGTTGTAGTGAAAAAGAAAAATTATAGTAAAGAAGTATTTAAAACACAACCTATTTTAGTAACACAAGCAATAGAGATTATGTATTCTGTTAAATGGGGGACTATTAGCCTTTAAATTAAATTATTTATTGATGAGAATAATTAAGTATTATAATATAGTTTATTTAATATTTTGTATTACATGTTTTCATTTAACATCTATTAGTCAGAATAATTATGAAATAGGAAATTATCCCATTAAGAATTTTTCCGAAAGCGACTATAATAATGCCGCTGCTCAAAATTGGGCTGTTGTTGAAGATAATCGAGGAGTGATGTATTTTGGCAACAACGAAGGAGTGCTTGAATTTGACGGTACAACTTGGAGACTATTTAAACTTCATAATGAAGGACTTGTTAAAGCTTTAGGGATAGATAAGAATGGAACAATTTTTGTTGGAGGGAAAGGTGAATTTGGATTTTTACAACCAAATGCATCGGGGAAAATGATGTATTATTGTTTAAATGAACAGATACCGAAAAACGAAAAAGATTATACTACAATTTGGAAAATATTTACTACAAATAAGGGCGTATATTTTCAAGCCAAAGAAAAAATATTTTATTATGATTATGACACAATAAAAGTTATTTTACCTGAAACTCAATTCCATTTAGCCTTTTATGCAGGCAAGTATTTTCTTGTTCGCCAAGATGATATTGGCTTATCTATTATACGAAATGATTCTATTATTCATTTAAAAGGAGGCGAATTTTTTAAAGATAAAAGAATTTATTCTGTTATTAATTTTGGGACAAATTTTTTTCTGTTTTTTACAAAAAAAGACGGAATATTCACAGTTTCATACCAAAAATTAAAACATGCATTGAATGTTGTACCTTATGCATCAAGCATTAAAGACTATACAAAAACTTATTCATTATATAATACTATAGAAATAAACAAAAATAAATATTCTATTGGTACATGGGGTGGTGGAGTTTTATTAATACAGTCAGGAAATATAAAAAAGATTATCGATAAAAATTCAGGTTTAGCTGACGAGATAATACTAAATCAATATTTTGATAAGCGAAAAGATTTGTGGTTAGTCTTATCAAAAGGAATTTCAAAGATTGGGGT
This sequence comes from Bacteroidota bacterium, assembly GCA_003648455.1. The sequence goes on along the minus strand of QMPG01000109.1, from coordinate 3,216 downwards.
TAATTCTCCGGTAACATTTTTTCCTGATAAAGTTAAAGGACTTAATGGGACGATACAATCAATTATGAGATTTGACGGCAAAATTTATTTGGCAACTTTACTCGGAGTCTATTACTTGGATAGCGAAAATTATTTTGACAATCAAACAATTACACTGAGAAAATATTCGAAATTTCAATATAGATTTGTTCCTGTAAAAGGACTGAATGAAGAATGTTGGCAATTACTTAATTTTAAAACGCAAAAAGAAGAGCTTCTTATTATTGTTAAAAGTAAATGTTTGGTAGAAATGAATAAACAGCATAAAGTTGATACCATATTACAAGAAATACCTTGGTGTATACATCAATCATCTCTCGACAAAAACAGATTATATGTTGGACTGGAGAATGGTGTTAAATCTATATATAGAAAAGATGGGAAATGGGTAGACGAAGGTAAGATAAAAGGTGTTGACAAAACAATTGAAAATATTGAAGAAGAAAATAGTGGCAATCTATGGTTGGGAACAGCTTACGATGGATTTATTCATGTTAAACTTAATTTGTCCGATACCAATTATTTTAACAATATTGAAGTTACTAAGTATGATACTTCATCAGGTTTGCATGACGGTCCTTATTTTGCCATGAATTTTTCCAATTCCGTAATTTTTGCAACCGGTAACGGTATTTATTCATTTAATGATAAAGAAAATAAATTTGAAATAAATAATAATTTCGATAAACGATTTAACAAAAATGACAGGTATATTCATTTAATGAGTAATGATAAAAAAGGAAGACTTTGGATTGTGAGTTTTACTAATGATGGTGAGAAATTGGATATTGGATACATTAGTACAAAAAACACAAATGGATGGAGATGGATAAGCAAACCTTTTAAAAGCATTGACGACGGCGGAATACAAGCAATCTATATTGATGATAATATTACATGGTATGGTGGAACAAAAGGATTATTCAGATTTGATAATAATATTGCTGGCGATTATAACAAAAAATTTAACACAATAATACGTAAGGTAAGGGTAGGAGAAGATTCTGTAATTTTTTGGGGAACTTATTTTGATAAATACGGTCATACATCTTTAGTTCAACCTGATGCATTAAAACTGAAATTAAAATATGCATATAATTCAATAGACTTTGAATTTTCTGCACAAAATACTGAGGTTGAGAAACCATTGAAATATAGTTACTACTTACAAGGCTATGACAAGAAATGGAGTGATCTTTCAGAAAATACAGAAAGATATTATACTAATTTACCGGAAGGTGAATATGTTTTTATGGTTAAGGCTGTTAATATTTATAATAAAGAAAGTTCCATTGCTAAATTTGAATTTATTGTTCTTCCTCCTTGGTATAGAACAATTTTAGCTTTCATTGGCTATGTATTAGCTTTAATAATATTTATTTATTTAATTGTAACACAATATACAAAACATCTAAGAGCAATTATTAAGGAGCGAACAAAAGAAATACGTGAGCAGAAAGAAATTGTTGAAGAAAAGAATAAGCATATTACAGATAGTATAATTTATGCTAAACGAATACAAAATGCTCTTTTGCCTCCTGAACAGATTATACGAAAAGAATTACCTGAACATTTCATTTTATTTAAACCAAGAGATATTGTAAGTGGTGATTATTACTGGTTTGGCAGAAATGATGAAAATATTATTATTGTTGCCGCAGATTGCACAGGGCATGGTGTTCCCGGAGCTTTTATGAGTATGCTAGGCGTTGCATTTTTAAATGAGATTATCAATAAAAATGAAGTTGTTAAAGCAAATGAGATTTTAAATCAACTAAGAGAACATGTAATAACATCGTTGAGACAAACAGGTAAAGAAGGAGAAGCAAAAGACGGAATGGATATAGCTATTTGTGTGATTGATAAAAAAACGAAGAACTTACAATTTGCCGGTGCCAATAATCCGTTGTATTTGGTTAGAGATAGAGAACTTATACAAGTCAAAGCAGATAGAATGCCTATTGGAATTTATATTAAAACAAATCCTTTTACTAATAACGAACTATCTCTTCAAAAAAATGACTGTTTGTATATTTTTTCTGATGGATATGTTGATCAGTTTGGTGGTAAGTCAAATAGAAAGTTTAAGTCGAAACCATTTAAAAGATTATTGGTTGATATTAATGATAAACCAATGAGTGAGCAACGTACAATTTTAGATGATACAATAGAGGACTGGAAAGGGATAAATGAACAGGTTGATGATATATTGGTTATTGGAATGAGAATATAAGAGCCGGAATTCCGGCTCTTATTAAAGTTTAAAATTCTGTTAATTATTCTCAATAAGTTTTCCCGATCCACTAATGTCACAATTTATTAAAGGATTGCCTTTATAATAAACCTTGCCACTTCCCGAAATTTCAACATTTAATTTTTGAGTAGCATTAACATTTCCTGTACCTGAGCCACTAATGTTGCCGATTACATTTTGAGTTTGTTCATTGCAGAAAATTTTACCTGAGCCGCTAATGTCAAAACTCAATTTTGTTAGTTTTGTCTTGCCTTCTAAATTGATTCTTCCTGATCCTGAGATGTCTGCTGAAACATTATCTGCATTTAATTCACTAATATAAATTTTACCGCTACCACTAACATCAAGTTTAAGATTTGATGTTTTTATTGGTGTTAATGCCTCAATTTTACCTGAGCCTGATACATCTAGACCATCAACATTTGGAGTTGTTATATATACATTTACATTTTTATAATGCAACATCCATTTATCAATTTTAATCAGTAAAGTATTGTTGTTTACAACAGTTTTAATTTCTTCAATAATATTCTCATCAGCCTCAATTACAACACTTTGTTCAGCACCTTGCTTTAAAAAAACGTGTGCAGCAATACTTAAATCAATTTTCGAAAACTGATCAACTGTTCGTTCTTGTTTTATAACTTCTGAATTTGCATTACTACATGAAAAGAATACAAACAGAATAATTGTGTTTAATATAATTTTTGTTTTCATCTTTGTATATTTTTTGTTTATAATCAATTGAAAGACGAGAGATAACTTATTAATGTTGCAATTTTGAATCGGTTTTTTTATAATAACCCGCTTTATTTATGCAAAAACGAAGTGAATTGCATGAATTAGCGATGGATAGCGGAAAGTAAAGCGGTAAACCCCGCATTAGAAGTACCCAAATTTGGGGTTTTAAAAACACCAAATTT
>QMPG01000698.1 GCA_003648455.1 Bacteroidota bacterium | reverse complement strand
TAACGGTTTGAATATGGTGCGTTTGGCATTTTGAAACGCTTCATTTTCAAGTTATGACTAATTTAATTTAGTGCTAATAACTTTATAATTAGCACTATCTGCCAAATGCACTATATTTGTTGTTGTGTGTAGTGCTTGTTTATCGAAAAGGTCTAATTGTTGATTTTTTTCAAATTCTTGTTTTGTTAATTTCCCTTTATAATTTTCCCAATCTATAATATTTAAGTAAGGGATTTCCAACTGTAATTCGTAAAAATCTATTTCTTTTATTATTTCAGCCAAATCAATTCTCATTAATAAATCTTTTGTTATCATCCTTTTAGCATCTTTAAATGCAATTGATTGAATAAAATTCTGAGTTATTTCTTTATTCAATAAAACTCTTGTTATCTCTGCTTCAATTAACGTATCAAAACCAATAAAGTAACAAGTATCATCAAGCATTACAGGTTTGCTATTATTGGGTTTTACAAGAGAAAATGTAGTTGTTTTATACATTCCGGCAATTGCAACTTTGTAAGGTTTAAATGAATAATCCCCAATTCCGAAAATTGAGAAAACAGGTTTTCCTTTATAGATACTTGATTTTCTTTTCTTAAAATATTCAATATTATTGAAAAGATAATTATAAGTCTTTGGATACAGTTCCTTAATGTATTTAGTTTCCTGACCTACTTTTCTCTGCGTAATAATTGTATATTTTCGAGATTTATCAATTACAGTTCCTTTTAAATCAGAACTTTTTAATAAAGCAAAAACTAAATCTTTTTCTATTTCAACAGTTTCTTCATTATTGTTTAAGTAACTACCGTTTACATTCTCGAATTCCATTATTTTGGAAGCATCGTGTTTTACTCCTTGTCTCCAAACAAAAGGGGATTTACCATCTATGTCTTTGGATTTTAAATATAACTCAATATTTGCAACAAATTTATCATTTACCCAGCCATATTCTTTAATCATATTTTTTGTGTAGAAATCATATTCACAAATTATTAAGCTTGACTTTTTATTCAAAGAACACGATAACAGACACGCATTAACGGAAACATTAAATTCTTTTTTTGCGTCAATATCAAACTGTTCAATATTTGATATTTGATATTTTGTTCTATTTTGTTCTAATAGAATATTTTTTACTACCGAATTTTTAACTAGAAAAGCAAAATTTCCATTTGATTTTGAAAATATTGAAATTAAATTAACTGAAATATACTCTCCAATATCAAAATTTCCTTTTCCCGTAATTGCATCAAGTCCATTATGGTTTTTAAAATTTGATTTTAGGGGTAAATTATCAGACCCAAGTGAGGATAATTTTGAATTTGTAACCCAAGGTGGATTTCCAATTATTAATATTTTTTGGTCTTTGTGTTTACTTGCAATTTTGTCAAAATTAAAATCAAAAACATTATAATGGTAGATATTTATTTCAGGTAAATTAGAAATTTTATTATCTAAAAAATAGTCCAGTATATTAAATTTTGTTTCCCAGACATAAGGCTTGTAGATTTCAACTCCATAAATAAATTTAATCTTCTTAAATGTTTTAAGACTTGAAATAATAAAATTTCCTTTTCCACAAGTAGGTTCAATAATAATTTCAGGTTCTGTATTTTGATTTTTCAGAAGATTGCAAACATTATCACTTAAATTTCTATTTGTTTGAAAATCTCCATATTCTGCTCTATCTGGTTCATTTATTATATTTTTATTATTTGAAATAGTGTTGATTAGTTCATCTAATTCTGATTGCATTTCAAAAAAAGTATTTATACCGCAAATTGCATTTATCTTTGAATTTAAGTCTTCAATAGATAAGTCTTTTGAATTTTCAAAAAAGACAATGACAGAATTAGTAATATTTGCATCAAATACCCTCATATTAAACATTTACCTTATCAATAATTTTTGTGATACCATCTACTTTTTCAGAAAGTGCTACAACTCGTCCATATTGCAATCTCCATTGCAAAGCATTGGATATGGTCAAGTAGCCTAATTTTGGAGTATTTTCTAAAATTTGATTTGCTATTTGAGTTAAAGTAATATCGTCCGCAGGGATATTTTTATCATTGAGATAAGCAATAATATCTTCTTCGTTTGCTCCATCCTCTACCATTTCAATTAGTCTGAAAGTTGTTGTGTAATCTGCTGTTCTTTCCTTACTAATAAACGAACAACTTTTAAAATCTAATACTGCCGTTTCATTTTTTTGATTGTCTGTTTTTTCATAGACAAAAACAAGAAGATTATATCCAAGTCCGTATATTTTTTGTTTGGCATCTTTGAAAGGACTAGATGATTGTGGTTGTTTTATTGAAGTTACTTTTATATCAGTATTAATTTCGGGAGCTGGCAAATCAACTCCTCTTGCAGAGTTACCGTTATTAACTAAATATTTATCATTCAAGAAGTTTTTAAATTTATGTTCAATATAAGTTCCTACTGCCTTTCCATCGGTTACACCAAATAATTCTTTGTTTTTATATTTGGTTTCCTGTTTGCAAAATTCATTTGCAGAACTTATTAAATTCTTTATTGTTAGGTTTTTCTTATTCATTTATTTTCCTTATTTCAAAATACAAATTTACATATAATTAGTGAGTTTTCTTATTGGACTTGTGTTTTCTTGCATTACACACAACGGTTTAGCT
>QMPG01000697.1 GCA_003648455.1 Bacteroidota bacterium | reverse complement strand
ATGTTCAACATTTTGTAAATTTTTGTATTCATGTCTAATTTCAGACTTCCTGACCTCGCCCCCCGAATAACTCAGTAGAATTATTTCTAAAGCATAGATAATCATAAGGGAAGGTATGTTTTATAAATTTCATAAAAAAAGATTTGCAGGAAAACGAAAATTACCCTTTCTTAGCGAAAAAAAAATAATTATGCCACAAGTTCAATTACCAATTTTTCCAGCAGATGTTAAATATATAAATTCTAACATCGGAGTACAAACAAAAGAAAACGATGTATATTATTTCAATGGCATGATGCCAATCTATCATCATAATAAAGATGATTACAAGAGTTTTCGTTATGTTACCAGCCAGATGGTAGTTCTGGGAAATGCAAAACAAGTAGAAATAATAAAGGCATTTGGAGTAAGTAAAGAGAGTGTAAAGCGTTGGGTTAAGGTATATCGTAATGAAGGTAGTACGGGTTTTTTCGGCACAAAAAAAGGCAGGCGGAAAGGCAAGGTATTAGATGACCAAACGATAATAAATGCCCAAGCGATGTTAAATGTAATGAAAACGTCAAAAGAAATAGAGGATGAACTTGGAATAAAACAAGATACTTTACGCAAAGCCATAAAATCTGGTCGTTTGATAAAATTAGAAGGCGAATTGATAGAACCATCGCAAGTTACAACTAAAAGTGATAGAAGCAAAGAAGATAGTAAAGCACCGATGGGAGTGGCAACAACAAATACAGTTGGTAGAATAGAAGCAGTTACAAAAAAAAAGTAGCATTACCTGAATTCAGAACAGAAAAAGATGTTGAAAAAGCAGGGATATTACTTGCATTACCTGCCTTGATAGAATGTGGATTATTAAATTTTCTTAAAAGTTTTAAATTTAAGGAAGGTTATTATAGTTTATCCTCCATTTTATTAACCTTATCATTTTGTTTTTTACTCAGGGTAAAAAGCATTGAAAAAATATCACGGGAAACACCAGGTGAATTAGGAAAAAGCATAGGCTTAGATCGTATTCCCGAAGTAAAAACTTTACGCAACAAAATAGCACTTTTATCAATTAATGAACAATCAAAACATTGGCTTGGCAGATTGTCAAATCATTGGATGCAAGCATCAACGGAACTGGCAGGTGTTTTATATATAGATGGACATGAAAATCCATATTTTGGTAAAACAAATAAACTTCCTCGCAAATATTTAACCCGTCTTCGCCTTGCTCTGCGGGCTACTACAGATTATTGGGTAAACGATAGAATCGGTCAGCCTTATTTTTCAATAAGCAAAAGCGTAAACACAAGTATGATAAAGGTTATTAAAGAAGAAATAGTTCCAAGGTTAGAAAAAGATATTCCAAACCAACCAACAGAAGAACAACTTTTTAAAGACAAATTATTACACAAGTTTATGCTTGTTTGTGACAGGGAAATTTATAGTAACGATTTTATTATAGATATGTGGAAAAAACGAATAGCTGTTTGTACATACAAAAAATACGTAAAAGATAAATGGGATGAAGCCGAATTCAAAGAATATGAAATTGAAAATGAAAATGGGAAAAAAGAAACTATCAAACTTGCAGAAAGAGGAATTTTAATAGAAGGTAAGGAAAGTGAAAAACTACCACACCCCCAGCAACAAGTAAAATTTATCCAAACCGATAATGGCACACAAGTAAAAATCGGATACAAACACACTAAAAAGAAAAAAAAACTTTGGATAAGAGAAGTAAGAAAACTTACCGAAAGTGGTCACCAGACATCCATTATTACCACCAATTATAAATTATCAATTGTTCTTATAGGACTATATATGTTTGCACGTTGGTGTCAAGAAAACTTCTTTAAATATATGATGGAAAACTTTGGCATAGACTTTCTTATAAGCTATTTTCAAAGTGAAATTGATGACACTACAGAGTTGATAAATCCTATATGGAGAGAAATTGATAAAAAGGTAAGAAGTCTTAATACCAAGCTTCAAAAATTAACAGCAAAATTTGGAAAATTAATCATTGTGGGAGATATACAAGAAACAAAAATAGAGGATTATCAAAATAAAAAATCACAACTTCAGGAGGATATAAGCATTTATCAAATTGAGTTAAATGAGTTGAAAAACAAACGTAGCGAAACATCCAAAAGAATAACATTCTCAGAACTTGAAGAAAATGATAAATTTAAAGCAGTTTATAATGAAAGAAAACATTTTATAGATACTATAAAAATAATTGCTTATCGAGCAGAAACAGCATTAGCAAATACAATAAAACAATACATGGCAAAACCCGCAGAAGCAAGGGCATTACTTCAACAAATATTTAAGTCTGATGCAGATTTTCATGTTGATAATCATAACAATACTATGGAAATCAGGATACATTATTTATCTACAAATAGAGATAGCAAGGTATTGAAAAAATTATGTAAGTTTTTAAACAAAACTGAAACTGTTTTTCCAAACACCAATTTGAGAATAATTTACAAACTGGTGTCAGATTAAAATCCCCCCAAGTCAGGAAGTCTGAATTTCTTTTTTGTTCAATACTTCTTTTTTAACATTGGTGCAGATTATATATTTACCTGCAAGTTTTTTTGACAACTCGTATTCTTCTGCTTTAAAATCAATGATAAATCCATTATCGCTTATTTCCTTAATT
>QMPG01000696.1 GCA_003648455.1 Bacteroidota bacterium | reverse complement strand
TGACAGATTATAATAACGAAAACTTTTTTAGTGTAGTCTCAATATTTTATTTTATAAATTCTGTTTATCTATCTATATTTTTAGATAAACGTAATGTTCTTTAAAAAAACACAAAAAAATAATTAGTATAAACGGAATAGTCCGTTTATACTAATGTTGTGTGGCATTAAAACTAACGTCACGGCATTAAGTTTATAGATTCTGATGGGGAAAAGCATCTTGATATAAATTCAAGGAAAATATGATAAGACTTAAATTTACATTTTTAACCGCAATACTGATTACAGTTTGTATTTTAGTTCCAAATAATGAAATTATTGCTCAGACTCGTTGTGATACACTAGATGAATCTATTTTTTTTGTAACAGAAGAATTACCAGAATCAAGTATTTCTATGAGCCAAGTAGCTTCTGTGTTAAATACATCAATAGACTTAAACAAATACCAAGTGCCCAATGGATATAGCATTTATGTGAATTTCATAATTAATTGTGAAGGTGAGGATTTCAATTATAGGGTTATAAAACCTGAGCAATTAGATGAAAATTTGGAACTTGAACTACTGACAACTCTCCAAAATACACTGACATGGTCAGCTGCTAAGCAAAGAGGGAAAGGAGTTGATTTCTCAAAAACGATAAACATATTAGTCGAAAATAACGAGTTCCGTATTGTTGAGAATTCACAAAAGGAACTTTTGAATCAGGAGTATACGACAGATAATTATAGAGCTTTAGGTGGTAATATCTTTTTAGGATATGGAAAGCTCAATGGCAACATAGCAAACTATATTACAGACCCAATTTTCGTTGGAATAAATGTTGATATTCATCGACAAAGATTGGTGATACAGATAGATGATTATATTGGATTTGGTAAAGTTAAGAAAACAATGGATTTTCCAGATGATTTAGAATGGTCTAAGAATAAGGCTGCACTTCATTTTATGCTTGGAGGTAATTTAGGCTATACATTGATAAATTCAAATTCTATTAAAATAGTCCCATTAGGTGGGGTTGGATTTGATTTATTATCATCAACATTTATGGGGTCTTCTGACAATAAGGAGAATGAACCCTTTCTACCATATTATAAATTAGGATGTTATTTCGATATAAAGTCATTACGACTATTCCGAAACAATTACAGTTTTAACTATGATGATGGTTATACCTGTGTGAGACTTAGTTTTGGACTAAACACTCCGATTGGAAAGCCAAAGTTTGACGAGTTTTATAGCGGAAGCATGTTTTATTTTACGATAGGAATGGGAGGTTTGAGTAGACAATAAATAACGCCACACAACACGCAATATAAAAAATTGGGCAGAAAGTGGTGAATATGAGCGAATTAACAATAAATAAACGGTGTAGTAAATTGAAAAATTGTAGTTTTTAAAATGTCCAAAATTTCATATTGCCATCGTTACAAACCATTTGTTGAGAAAATATTAGCTTTTTATGAAAGTACATTTTAGATTATATGCAAATTCAAAATCTGATTATAAATCAACTTTATTTGATTTGATAAGTGGAGACAAGGAAACTAAACAAACAAAAGGATTTGCTTATGTATTATCGCAAAATAAAAGTTTTTTATTAAAGTTTTTAGAAATTGGAGAAATTAAGGAAAAAATATATAAGACAACTGGATGCAGACTTAACAAAAAATCAATTAGTTCAATTGAAATAAATGCGGAAAAAATAACTACAACAAAAAAAAGAGCTGATATTGTCATTAAAGTTAACAGAAATGATAAACCTTATTTTGCTTTGATAATCGAAGCAAAGAGTGTGAAGTCTAGCAATAAAAATGTTAATAATATAGTAAATCAAATTTCAAATTATCTAAAACATGGGGAAATTGAAGATTTAGACAATTATAAAAAGATAGGTGTTCTATTGACTAAATATAAACATAATGTTCCAGACATAGTATGTATTGATTGGAATTATATCATAAACTTCATATTAGGATTTTGTAAAAAAAATGATGATAAATTAATAAACCAATATTTACATTTTATAATTAATATTGATAAAGGAATGAAATATTACGAAAAAGAAGTATTATCTATACCAGCGAGTAAAAGTACTACATATGTTGAGAAATTCCATATTTACGAATGTCCAAACAATAAAAACTATAGTTATAAAAAGCCCCTTTTTGTGACATTTAGGAAAAAAGGTGGTGTAATGGAATACTTGTATAAGATTGAAGATATTATTGTATTTAATCCAAGTATTAATGATGAATTAATTGCGTTTAAGAATTCTACAATATCAACAGATATTAAAAATAATATTTTGAATTATATTGATGATTTAGGTTTAAATAATATTGTTTGTGATGAAAAACGCTTTTATGCTCTTTCTGAATCCGATATAATCGAACTCATGCATAGACCAATACCTAAAGGGCATTTACAAAAACATACATATTATTCACTAAGAGATATATTGACAGAAAAAAAATTAACTCCAGTATCCCAAAAATAGAATTAAAACGGTTTGTAACACGCAATATAAAAAATTGGGCAGAAAGTGCTAAATATGAGCGAATTAACATTAAATAAACGATGTGGTAAATTGAAAAATTGGAGTTTCAAAATGCCCAAAATTTCATATTGCCATCGTCAGACTGTCTAAAAACTTTTTATT
>QMPG01000695.1 GCA_003648455.1 Bacteroidota bacterium | reverse complement strand
TTCTTAGCTTCCGCTATTTTTGTTTGTTTGTTCTATTAACTCCTTGGTTTCTTTTATTCGATATGAATTGCCAGTCATATTTACCATATGTGATTTATGCGTTAATCGGTCGACCATCGCTGCCGTTAATATCGGATCACAAAATATTTCGCTCCATCTGTCAAATGATAAATTTGTAGTTATTATTGTCGATTTTAATCCCGCTCTTAACGATAAATGCGTAAACAACATTTCCGCTCCGGCTTTGTCAAATGAAATATACCCGAATTCATCACATATCACTAAATCATATTTTTTGAATCTATTCTCAAAAAGTTTCAGTTTCCTCTCCGAACGGCTTTCTCGCAACTCGGTTATTAGCGATGGAGCTGTCGTAAACAATACTGTATAACCTTCAAGACAAGCCTTGATTCCAAGACCGATTGCAATATGCGTTTTGCCTGTCCCGGGACTTCCGGCAAAAATTATATTACGCCCTTCGCGAATAAATTCCAAAGTTTTCAACCTCTGGATTTTCTTGCGACAATCGGATGGTAAATAACCTGTTTCTAATTCTTCAAGATATTTTTTGTATGGAAAATCTGCTGTGCGAATCCTACGATGTTTCCGGTTTATTAGACGTTGATTGTACTCATGCTCAAGCAACTTTAATAAAAATTCTAAATTATTTTTTTCTGTTCCGTCATTATATAATTCTTTAAAAAATTTTCGGATTGAAGGCAACTTTAATTCCAAAGTGAATTCTATAATTTTTTTTGATATTTTTTCGACCGTGATTTTTTTGGTCATGCTGCCTCCTCTTTTTCCGTAACAGCATTTGAAAATCCCAAAAAATTTGATACTTCTTTTAATAAATTTTTACTCGCTTTTCCTATTTCGTTTATTACATAATTAGGTTGGTCTTTCGAGCCTTCCATTTCTTCTTGAGCTTTCTGACAAACTACTATTATTTTATCTGTTAAAATATCACCAGACTTTATTGGTGCAAGTTTTTTTATTGCATTTTCTATTTCTTTTATTGTTAAATCGCGTGGCTTTTCAGTTTCTTTTTCCTTGATATATTGCAATAATTCTACAAATTCTTTACCGAACTCTTTATAATAATCATCATATATTTTCTTCAATTTTCGACCACTGATACTACTGATTTTCATTTGTTTCAATGCAAGACTGCCAGCTAATGCTCCCGGCTTACGCTGCAATGTCCTTAAATAATGGTCTATGTTTAATTGCCAATCGTGGTGGCTTAAAAGACGTTCGTGCTCGCATAAATTTTCTTCGTTATAACTTATTTTTAGCTTCGTCGGATATATTCGCACAGTCATGCACTTGCCTACATATTCGTCGGGTATCGAATAACGATTTGTCTCAAAACTTATTGTCGAATATTTATCTACTTTTAATTGAACTACTTTGGAAACTTCAAAAAAAGGCATCGCGGGAAGCAAATATTTCTTCTCTAATTCTAATATTTCAAAAGAACTTTTTTCGCACCCCACAGGTCTCTTTTTGTTTAATTTGTCCTCGAACTCTTCCAAATATTCATTCGCTGTAACAAGGCTTTCAAAATCTATCCTTTTTGAAAATATTTTCCGACGCTCTATTTCTACACTACGCTCTACATGACCTTTTTCATTGCCTTTTCGCACATTACAAAATCGATATTCAAAATGATAATATGTGCATAATTTTAAAAGTCCTTCCGTTGGTTCTTTTTCTTGACGACCTACAAACTTTTTGATTACAACTCGCATGTTGTCGTAAATTATTCGTTTATAGACTCCGCCTATCTTTTCAAAAAATCGTGCGTGGGCTTCTTGAAAAGATGCTGTATCCTGCTTCTCAAACAATCTGCAATATCTGTAATTTCCTGCACAACTTGTAAATACCGCCATCTGAAATTTTTTTAATTTCCCATTGATCCTTAATGATACTTCCCCCCAATCAAATTCACAGTCTGAACCTAATTCATACGTCTGCCGAATAAATGCTTCCGGGGGTTTGTATGACATTTCTTTTATCAATCCGCAAACTGTTGTGTAACCAATATCATGACCTTGTAACTTCAAATCTTCGTAAATATCCATCATTTTAAGCTGCTGCTTATATAACCCCATTTTGCGATTTTCTTTGTTTATTTCAAGCAACTCATTTATGCGACTTATTATTTCCGGAGTAGCTTTTCGTTTCGGGGTTATTCGCTGCTTATATTTTGGTTCTTTTATTAAATCACATATTTCTTTTTCGGTTGGCTTGCCCTTACGCTTAAACAATTCTTTTAATTGTTTTTCGTGTTCTCTAATATATTTTGTTACTGTTTCTCGATGTAATTTTGTTGTGCGAGTTATACTTCTTATTGATTCTTTATTGTTAAAGAATCTAATTATTATGTTATATTTGTCTTTCATATTTATCACTTTGTGCTCTCCTATTAATTAATTAAAATCATAGGAAAATTATACCTTATTTTGTTTGTAATACTATTACAAACAAAATTCATTTAATGGTACACTTTTAAAGTGAAATATGGTACACTTTTATTATATCATATACACATACATTAGCATGTTTTGAGTTGGCTTCAATATTAGCACAATTTTTGAAGTAGTAATATAACAAATAACAGGTAGAGAATAAAACGATGCCAATTTTCAAAAATAACC
>QMPG01000694.1 GCA_003648455.1 Bacteroidota bacterium | reverse complement strand
AAGTTGCCGTATATATTGGAACAAGCAGAAGAAAAATTAAGCCCCCGGGAACAAAAAAACCAAACGAATTAGGCTTATTTGATATGAGTGGAAATGTTTGGGAATGGTGCAGTGATTGGTATGGTTCGTACAGCAAACATCCTCAATCTAACCCAAAAGGAGCCACAAAAGGGAAATATCGTGTATTACGTGGTGGTTCATGGAATACTTATGCCGAAGATTGCCGTGTAGCTTACAGAGGTAACCGTAATCCGTTGACAAGCAGTATTGATTGTGGATTTCGAATCGTTTTTGATAAATAGTTTGTTGCTTGGTAACCTAATTGCCACCCACCAACAAAAAACCCTTACTAATCATTTGACTAATAAGGGTTTACTTTATTTTGGTGCGGTCTGGACGAGACCAACACCTTTATTAATACACCTCATCAAACAACCCTCTAAAACGTACTGCTATTAGGGTTTCTAAAAAATCAACAATTAAACGGAATTAAGAAAAGTTAAGTTTAATTAAAATTATTCGTACCCTTATTCGTACCCCACTTTTATTATTTGTATATTTGTCATGTTCAAACTAAAAACCCTTATCATGGCAAATGTAAAGTTTTATTTAAAAACCAAAAAGAGTCCTAAAGGGACTCAAACAAATATTAACCTACATTTCTATTTTAATTATTATGAGATTGACCAATCAGGAGAAAAGAAATATAAATTCCTAAAGTACTTTACAGGTGAAAAAATAAATTCTACTTTCTGGAACTCTGAAAAACAAAGGGCAAAAGAAACAAAAAAGTTTCCTGAATATCCTGAATTTAATACAAGGTTAAATGATATTGAAAGTACGATTAATGATATTTACAGAACCCTTGTAAATGATAACATTGCACCCACACCGGAATTATTAAAAGAAAAATTATTATTGCACTACAACAAAATCACTAAACCGACTATACAACCGGAACAGGAAACTTTATTTAGTTTCATTAAAAAATTTATTGATGAAAGTAAAACGCTAAAGAAAACCAGTACAATAAGTGTTTACCATACCACGCTAAAACATTTACGGAATTATGCCGAAATAAATAAACTAAAGATATTAGATTTTGAACATATTACTTTAGACTTCTATTATAGTTTTACTGATTACCTTATCAATGATTTACTACTTTCCGGTAATGCGATGGGTAAATATATAAAAACCCTTAAAACGTTCTTAAATGAAGCAACGGAAAGGAATATTAATACAAATCTTGCATTTAAAAGTAAAAAATTCAAAACAATTAACGAACAAACAGAGCAAATCTATTTAACTGATACGGAACTGAATAAAATATACAATTTGGATTTATCAGAAAATAAACGACTGGATAAAATAAGGGACTTATTTATAATTGGTTGCTATACAGCTCTAAGGTTTTCAGATTTTAGCCAGATTGAACCCGAAAACATTATTAAAAATGGTACTCAATTAAAAGTCAAAACCATAAAAACAGGTGAAACCGTGGTAATTCCTTTACATTATCGTATTAAAGAGATATTAAAAAAATATGATAATCAAACGCCCCCTGCAATATCAAATCAAAAAATGAATGAATATATTAAAGAAGTGGGCAAACTTGCTAAAATCAATGATATAGTAATAAAAACAGAAAAAAAAGGCAGCCTACGAATTGACAAGAAAATTAAAAAATATAATTTAATTACAACACACACAGCAAGGCGTTCCGGTGCAACAAATATGTTTTTAGCTGACATGAAACCCATTGAGATAATGAAAATAACAGGGCATAAAACAGAAAAGGCATTTATGAGATATATAAGAATTTCACCGGAAAAAAATGCAGACTTACTAATGAATAACAAATTTTTTAATGCACCCTTAAAAGTTGCTCAATAAATTTTATTAATTTTACAAATATTAGCTAAATGAGTTTTTTTAGTAAACGTTTTTCAAAAGGTACTATTATTGATAAAACAGACTGTTATAATACAAAAACAGGAAAGTACATTGAACGAAAACATTATGGAGTTGTAAGTACATCGGATAAAAACGATACTGTATTTCATATTTTTACAAGTGTAAATAAAGAAAACAATAAACCTATTGACAAAGATAAATTTTCTAACGACTTTGTAAAAAGAGAGTTAAGTAAACCAACTTATATTACAGAACCAATATTTAAAAAAGAAACAAAAAAATTAAAAAGATATAAACCAGGAGGCAAATACGATGTATAAAATAAAAGAATTTTTCAGTAACTTATTTTGGCATATAGATAACAATATTTATAGAAAATATTTGTACAGAATTATCGACCCTTTTTATTTTAGAATAAAAGAAATGCCGTTACTATTCAAAAGAAAAATATCATTTTTATATTGGTTAAAATTAAAAACAAATGTAAATACTATTGTTTTTGATAATGAAATAATAGATTATGATAATGAATTTTATATTGATTATAGTAGTGGTAATATGATTTTAATAGGCGAAAATAAGTATAAAATTAATGTTAAAGGTGCAATAAATGGAATGATAATAAATAACTTCAAACCCAAGTCATCTTACTTCAAACAAGGCAACGAACTTGTAGAATGCGAAGTTAAAAACGGTAAAGTTGTATTAATAGAACAAATTACTTTAGACTTGCCAAAAACACAAGTT
>QMPG01000693.1 GCA_003648455.1 Bacteroidota bacterium | reverse complement strand
TTGTAACGCCAGTTGCATTGCCGAGTAGCTAAGTTCGGAATGGATAACCGCTGAAAGCATCTAAGCGGGAAGCCAACTTCAAGATAAATTTCCCATGAGATACGTTGCAGACTACAACGTTGATAGGTCACAGGTGTAAGCACAGCAATGTGTTCAGCCGAGTGATACTAATATATCGATTGCCTTAAATTATATTTATAATCTCTATCTCTTCACAACATTAGAAAGTATTATATTTTTCAAAAAGGTAGTATTTAGTGATGGTGGTTATGGCGATAAGGAAACACCTGTTCCCATCCCGAACACAGTAGTTAAGCTTATCTGCGCCGATGGTACTGCTCTGGTAACGGAGTGGGAGAGTAGGTCACCGCCATCACTAAATACTACCTTTTTATTTTAAAACAAATTTTAACAATTATAATCAGAATAAAATAACCTTACTTTAACACACGACCTATATGAATTGAAAGTTTGTTTTCTCTATTCTTGCCAGAGAAAAAGTTAAAAATAATCTTATTGTCTGTAAGGTTAATCTTAAAAGTAATGAAAAAGAGAATTTTTTAATGAGAAATCTAAATATTAAAATTGTGGAAATCTTGTATCAAAATATAATTCCATTGAAAAATGAAAAGGAGAATTATGAGAATTATAGTAATCGGTTCAGGTGCTAGAGAACACGCTATTGTTTGGAAATTAAATCAAAGTAAATTGACAGAAAAAGTATTTCTTTTACCTGGAAATGGTGGAACAGAAAATAATATTAATATTAAAATTAGTGATTTTGAAGGAATAAAGAAATTTTGTAAATTAGAGAAGATAAATTTAATAATTGTTGGGCCGGAAGTCCCTTTGGTAAATGGAATTGTAGATTATTTCGAAGATTCTAAAATTAAAGTTTTTGGACCAGATAAAACTGCTTCTAAATTGGAGGGTTCTAAAATCTTTGCTAAAAAATTTATGAAGAAATATGGCGTTGCAACAGGTAATTTTAGAGAATTTAAAAACAAAGATTCTGCAGAAAAATTCATTAAAAATAAAAAAGGTAATTGTGTAGTTAAATACGATGGACTTGCAGCTGGTAAAGGTGTTTATGTTTGTTCTGAAATAGAAGAAGCAGAAAAAGCAATTGAAGATATTGATTCAAAATATGGGAAAAAAGCTTCCTTCTTAATTGAAGAGAAATTGATTGGTTCGGAACTTTCTATTATCGCTTTTACAGATGGAGAGAATTACCAATTATTACTCCCATCTCAAGATCATAAACAGCTTCTTGATGGTAATAAAGGACCAAATACAGGAGGAATGGGAGCATTCTGCCCAGTTCCATTTTACAATGATGAACTCCATAAGAAAATAATAAAAGAAATAATTGATCCAACTATCAAAGGAATAAAAGAGGAAAATTTCAATTACAAAGGGGTAATATATTTTGGATTGATGGTAACTGAAAACGGTCCGAAAGTTCTTGAATACAATGTGCGACTTGGAGATCCAGAAACGGAAGTCATACTTCCTGCATTAAGAAGTGATCTTTTGGAACTTATTTTTTCCTGTTTTAATGGAAGCTTAAAAAATTTTAAAATTGAATTTAATGATGGATATTTTGTGGATGTTGTTTTAGCTTCAGGAGGATATCCTAAATTTTATAGAAAAGGTTATGAAATCACTGGATTTGAGAAATTGAATAAAGATACAATAATATTTCATGCTGGTACTAAAAAAGAAGATAATAAAATTCTAACCAATGGTGGAAGGGTTTTAAATGTTGTTTCAAAAGGTATTTCTCTTGGCAATGCAATTGATAATGTCTATAAAGAATGTAAGAAAGTTAGGTTTAAAGATGTCTATTTTAGAAATGATATTGGGAAAAGGAGTTTTAATTTAGAAAAATGTATTGGCGAAACGAGTAATGAAACTGACAGAATCTGCAAGGTGGTTGAATGAATTAAAATGAAAAAAAACGAATATCCAATATCGAACAAGGAATAATGAATGATGAAGGGAAAAAAGAAGAGTTGTTTTTTCTTTGTGTTTTTGCGTTCTTTGCGGTGAAGAAAAGAATATTATGAAAAAGAAAATTATAATTATGATTTCCGGTCGCGGTAGTAATATGAAAGCAATTGCAGAGAATATAAAAAATGGAATTTTAAAAAACCTTTGTGAAATTCTGGAAGTTTTTTCCAATAAAAAAGATGCTCCCGGAATTGAAATCGCGAAAGATTTTGGATTGAGAACATATATCATCGAATCTAAAGGGAAGAAACGAAAAACATACAATTCATTATTATTAGAACATCTCAAAGAAAAAAATCCCGACTTCATCATTTTGGCAGGTTATATGAAAATTATTCATCATGAAATTATTAGAGAATTTCCAAACCACATCATAAACATACATCCAGCGGATACTTCCTCGCATCAGGGTTTGCATGGATATGAATGGGCATTTGAAAATAAATTTGAGAAGACTAAAATCACTGTTCATTTTGTGGATGAAGGACTCGATACGGGGAATATTATCGGACAGAAAGAAGTGGATATTTCTGATTGTGAAACAATCGAAGAAGTTGAGCAGAAGGGATTGAAGGTCGAACATCGGTTTTATAGTGAGTGTTTGAAAAAAATATTAAAACCTTGAAAACGGCTTTTGCCAGAGGAATTCTTT